>CAXTJW010000103.1:0-10289 GCA_964244305.1 uncultured Acetobacteraceae bacterium | reverse complement strand
TGAACGGCACGGCCGAGCCGCCGAGCACGAAGCCGGCGTTGCCGACGCCGTTCGGGTCATTGGTATCGGCGGGATCCAGGCCGCGGCCCAGGAACGCCTTGATGTAATATTGCGCCTCGACGTATTCGAGGTTGAGCGCAAAGTTCAGGATGTCGGCGTCGGTGATGCCCTGCGCCTCGGCCGGCAGGCTGGTCAGCGCAGCGCCGCTGGTAACGGCAGCTCCGACCGCCATGACGGTCGCGGCGGTGGCGCCGAACCGGCCCATCAGCGACCGGCGGTTCAATCCGTCCGACGCCTGCGCATCGGTAGTGTTCTGGTCGTCCATTAGTAGGCCCCCACAGTGTAATGCTTGGCGGCTCGCAGGCCGCACAAGCATTACGCCATGGATCGGAAACGGATGCAAAACGATCGCTTAACCGAAGCCTGCTCCGTTCCTTAATCAGCGAATAGTGCCGTTCGCCCGGTTCGGAAAGAAGCCGCCGCCGTTGGGTATGCCGTTGTAGACGATGTTCAGCACCTCCGTCGTGGTCCGGCGATAGATGAGGCCGTCGGTATCCACCGGCGCGATGTTGTAGTTGAAGTTCGGGATCGACAGGCCCGCGTCCTTGCCGTTGCCCAGGCGGGCGCGGACGGCCGAGATGGCGTTGAATGTCGTCTGCTCGCCAAACATCCCCAGCAGCGTGCGCAGCGACCCGGCGTGGTAGGCCTCTGCCGCCAGGATGCTGGCCGACGCGGCCAGGTTGTCCTTGCTCACCAGCAGCGCCGCCGCACCGGCATAGGCGGTCACGCCCACGTCGGTCAGGGAAAGCGCCCCCAGCAGGAAGCTCACCTCATCCGCGAACGGGTTGAACCCAGTGCCGGCCGGGATCAGGCCAGCCGCGACCGCCAGGGCATTGAAGCTGTTCAGCAGGTCGATGTTCGGCTGCGCGACCGCCGCGTTGCCCAGCACCCGGCGAATGAAGCGGATATGGTCCACCTCGTCGACGGCGATGCGCTCGATCACCCCGGCAACCTCGGCCGTCTTGAACGGCACCGCCGAGCCGCCAAGCGTGAACCCGGCATTGCCGACGCCATTGGGGTCGCTGATGTCGCTGGGCAGCAGCCCGGTGCCTAGGAAGCCGCGCGTGTAGTACTGACCTTCGAGATACTCGAGGTTGAGCGCGAAGTTCAGGATGTCGTTGTCGGTCACCGCCTGCGCGGCGGCTGGCGAGCTGGTGATTACCGTGGCGCCCGTCGCAGCGGCGCCGGCCGCCAATATGGTCGCGGCGGCCGCGCCGAACTGTCCGATCAGCGAACGGCGGTTGACGCCATCCTGAGCGTCCTGCTCAGCGGCAATGATTTGGTCGTTCATGGCGGAAGCCTCCGGAGCGATGATTGCTTGGCGGCGAGAATGCCGCCGGTCCCATACGCCGCTCCCGACGGTTAGATGCCGTCAGGCCGCCGCCAAATTTCGCTAAATCGCATAAATTCCTAGTGATTTGCCGCCGACTGGATCGGGCCGCAGATCAGGCCGGGGCAAGGACGTGGATCACACGGCTGGCGAGCAGGTCCTTCACCCGCGCGCCATAGGCGGCCATGTGCGGCGAGGCCGCGTGCGCCATGAGCGCCGCCGGGGTCGCCCATTTCTCGATGACCGCGAAGCTGTCCGGGCCCAATTCGGTCTGCATCGGCGCCTTCGGCTCCGCGTCGACCGCGGGGCCGTATTCGATGCAGCCCTCCTCGGCGAGCACGGCTGGGACATTGGCGCGGAACTGCTCCAGCACGGCGTCGCGCTGGCCCGGTTTGGCGGTGACGATCGCCAGGACATGGATCATGGTCGTTTTCCTCTTGGTTGCCGGCGCCCTCTTGGCTGCCGGCCATAGTGTCGGCCGACGCCGGTCCTCATGCAAATAACCGCATTTCCTCCATGGCGCGGCCCTGTGCGCCGCAGCGGATCGCGTTATCTGATCCAATGAAATGAGCCGGCATGATAGCTCTCGATCGATGAAGATCATCGGACTGACAGGCGGCATCGGCATGGGAAAGTCTACCGTCGCGAAGGTGTTCCGGCGCGCGCGCATCCCGGTGTTCGACGCCGACGCAGCGGTCCACGCCCTCCAGGCGCGCGGCGGCCGGGCGGTGCGGCAGATCGGCGAGGCCTTTCCCGGTACGGTCCGGGATGGCGCGGTCGACCGCGGAGCACTGCGTGCCGCCGCCATCCCCGACCCGGCTGCGATGCGGACGCTGGAGCGCATCCTGCATCCGCTGGTGCGCGCCGAGGAGCGCGCCTTCGTCGCCCGCGCCCGCCGTGCCGGCCGGCCGGCCGTGGTGCTCGATATCCCGCTGCTGCTGGAAACCGGCGGCGAGCGTCGGGTGGACCTCGTGCTCCTCGCCTCGGCGCCGCGCGCCGTGCAGCGTGCGCGCGTCAGGAAGCGCCGCCGGATGACGGAGACACAGATTGACGCTATAATCGGCCGGCAAATGCCAGATGCAGAAAAGCGACGCCGTGCCGATATGGTGATCCCGACGGGGCTGTCCCGCCACTACGCCCTCCGCCGCCTGCGCCGCCTCATTAGGGGTCTGTATCCTTGAGTCGTTCCGTGCTGTTCGATACCGAGACCACCGGGTTGGATCCGCTGTTGGGCGACCGCGTCATCGAGGTCGCCTGCCTCGAGCTCGTGCGCGACCTGCCGACCGGCCGCAGCTTCCACAGCTTCGTCGATCCCGAGCGCGACATCGATCCGGACGCGAGCCGGGTGCACGGACTGACCCGCGCCGACCTGCGGGGCAAACCGCGCTTCGCCGAGATCGTGGACGGGCTGCTGGAGTTCCTGGGCCCGTCGCCGCTGGTCGCGCACAACGCGCCGTTCGACTTCGGCTTCCTCGACGCCGAGTTCGCCCGGCTGCGCCGCCCGGCGCTGGACCGCGGCCGCATGGTCGACACCCTGGCGATGGCGAAGGCGCGCTTTCCCGGCCTGCCCAACAACCTCGACGCGCTCTGCCGCCGCTTCGGCATCGACGTGTCGGAACGCACCACTCACAACGCCCTGCTGGACTGTCGCCTGCTGGCGGAGGTGTATATCGAGCTGACCGGCGGCCGCCAGCGCGGGCTGCTGCTTGCCGAGGATGCCGGCGATGCACTGCCCGCCATCGCCTATGAGCTCGCGGGGCCGCGGACGCCGATCATGGTGCGGCCGGACGCGGCCGCGCTGGCACGCCATGCGGAGTTCGTCGCCCGGCTGAAGGAGCCGCTTTGGCGGAGCTGAGGCCGCCGGGCGTCTGGCGGGCGGTCCGCTGGCAGGGCGCAGCGCTGCTGCTGGTGATCGTGGCGCTGCTGTCGGCGGTCGTGCTGCTGGAGCGCCAAATCGGCCAATCGATCCAGGGTTTGATCGACGACACCAGCCTCGCGCGTCAGCAAGCCGCCGCCGCGCGGCAGGTGCTCGCCGTCATCCAGGACGCCGAAACCGGGCAGCGCGGATTTCTGCTGACGCAACGGCCGTACTATCTCGAGCCGCTGCAGCAGGCAAAGGTTCGGATTGGCGCGGTGCTGGACCGCATGGCAACGGTGTCGGAAGGCACCCCTTGGATGCGGGACGAGGCCGCGCCGCTGCGTGACCTCGTGCGCCACAAACTCGATGAGCTGAACCGGACGGTGACGCTGGCGCGTGCCGGGGATCGGCAGGCGGCCACCGAGCTGGTGCTGACCGACGAGGGCAAGGCCCTGATGGACGACATACGCGGCACCGTGCAGCGGATCGTGGACCGCGCCGATGCCGAGCGCTCGTCGCGCGCGGCGGCGCTGCAGGATCGCGAGCGTACGGCGACGCTGGGCACGCAGATTGCCGCGGCGCTCGGGCTGCTGCTGCTCGGGCTTGTGGCGTTCGCTTTGCTGGTGAAGCGGGCGCGCCTGCTGGATCTGCAGCGGCGGGAGCGGGAGCTGGCGGCGCGGCTCGAAGCGGCGATGGAGCATATTCGCGACGGCATCGCGGTGTTCGGCCCGGAGGACCGGCTGCTGCTGCGCAACAGCCGCTTCGCAGAGACGATCGGGCTGCCGCCGGACGCCGTGCGGCCCGGCGTTGCCCTTGCCGAGCTCGCGGCGGCACAGCGGCTGGACCCGCCGCTGCTGTCCCACGCCCGCCCGGGCGCGCAGCCTGTCGTCGCCGAGGCGCAGCATGGGAACCGCCGGCTCGAGGTATGGCGTAGCGCCATGCCGGATGGCGGCCAGATGGTCGCGGTCGCCGACATCACCCGCCGCGTGCAGGCCGAGGACGTGGCCCGGCAGGCGCAGAAAATGGAGGTGCTGGGGCAGATGACCGGCGGGGTCGCGCACGACTTCAACAATTTGCTGCAGGTCGTCTCCGCCAACCTCGAGCTGATCTCGCTGCGGCTGGCGAAGCGGGAGCCCGATAGCTGGATGCAGACGCGGCTGGACGCAGCCCGGGCGGGCGTCGTCCGCGGCGCGCGGCTGACCCGGCAACTGCTCGCCTTCGCCCGGCGGCAGCCGTTGGCGCCCGAGGCGCTCGACCCAGCCCGCACGTTGATGGGCATCGAGGATATGGTGCGCCGCACGCTCGGCGAGGCGATCGAGCTGGAGCTGGTGATCGGCGGCGGCCTGTGGTCGGTGCGCGCCGATCCCAACCAGTTGGAGAACGCGCTGCTCAATCTGGTCGTGAACGCGCGCGACGCGATGACGGGGCCGGACGGGGCGCCGATGGGAAGGCTGACGATCGAGGCGGCGAACGCGTCCTTGGGCGAGGAATATGCGGCCCAGGCGGCCGAGGTCGTGCCGGGCCAATACGTGATGTATGCCGTCACCGATACCGGCATCGGCATGACGCCGGAGCAGCTCCGCCGCGCGACCGAGCCGTTCTACACGACCAAGGAGGAGGGCAAGGGCACCGGTCTCGGACTGTCGATGGTGTTCGGCTTCGCCAAGCAGTCGGGCGGCCATTTTCAGCTCTATAGCGAGCCCGGCCGCGGCACCACGGCGCGCCTCTATATTCCGCGCACCGCCGCCCCCGCGCGCATCGCGTCAACCGAGCCGCTGACGGTGCCCATGGCGCGGGGCGAGACGGTCCTGTTGGTCGAGGACGACCCCGGTGTGCGCCAGGTCGCCGCCGATGCGCTGAGCGGCTTGGGCTACAGCGTGCAGGAGGCCGCCAACGCCGACGCTGCGCTGCGCCTGCTGGAGGAAGGCGCGCGGCCGGACGTGCTGTTCACCGACGTGGTCATGCCGGGCGAGCTCTCGTCGCGCGCGCTGGCCGAGCGGGCGCAGCGGATGCTGCCGGGATTGGCGGTGCTGTTCACCTCCGGCTACACGCAAAACTCCATCGTGCACAACGGCGAGCTGGACCAGGGCGTCAGCCTGCTCAGCAAGCCCTGGCGGACCGACGAGCTGGCGCGGCACGTGCGCGCAGTCCTGGATCAGGCCCACAAGCGGCGCACCGCCCCGGCATTGCGCGTGTTGCTTGTGGAGCGCGACCCGCAACTCCGCGCGGCGACCGTGGCGATGCTGGTGAAGTTGGGTCACGACGCTATCGAGGCAGGAACCGGCGCCGAGGCGCTGTCCCGGCTGATCCAAGGAGTGGACCTGCTGATCTGCGACGTTGAGTTGATGGATATCGAGGGCTCGGCGCTGCTCGAGATCGTGCGCGGCCGCCTGCCCGGCATTCCGGCGATCCTGGCTGGCGGCCCGGCCGTCGTGCCGGGGAATGGCGTCGTATGGCTGGATAAGCCCTACGACGCCGCCAGCCTGCAGGCGGCGCTGTCGACGGCATCGATGGCGTGCGCCAGGGCCGCCTGATATGGGCCTTAGTGGTGTTTTATGCCGTAGCGGTCGCGCCCTGGGCCCGGCGGCTCTGCCATAGCGCGACGAAGTCGATCGGCTGCAGCAGCACCGGCGGGAAACCGCCATCGCGCGTTACGTCCGCCAGGATGTTGCGGGCATAGGGAAACAGCAGGCGCGGGCACTCGACGAGCAGGATCGGCTCGATGCTGTTCTCGGGCACGCCGGACAAGGTGAAGACGCCGGAGTAGGCGAGTTCGGCGATGAATACCGGGCGGCCCCCAGCCGCTTGGCCCTCGATGGCCTGGCCGTTGGTGGGCGCGGCCGGCGGTTCGGTCGCCTCGGCCTTGATCTGCAGGGTGACCTCGAACACGTCCTGCCCGTCCTGGATGCGGCGGGCCTGGACGTCCAGGTTGATGTTGACGCTCGGCTGGCTGCGGAGCGTCGTGTAGATCTCCGGCGCGCCCGGCACCTCGAACGACAGGTCCTTAACGTATTGGATATTGACCGTGAGCGGCTGGAGCGGCTGGCTTTCGGCGGGAGCGGGGACGGTTTCGGACATCGAATACCTCGATTATTAGGGAGCAGGTATTGGGAAGCAGACTGCGTTGCGGGGCGGGTAGCATGATGGGCGTTGCCGCGCCACCCGGATGCGGTGGGGGGCTAATGCTTCCAAACAACCTCGGCCGGCGGCGGCGCGGTCGGATCGCAGCGCAGCCAGGTCCCGTTCATCATGCTGCGCCCGGTCATCGACAGGATGAAACCCCAATGGCTGACCACCAGCGTCTGCGACCAGTCGGGCAGCGCCGCCATCTCGGCCCGGAACAGCCCGGCCCGCATGATGACCTGGTCGGCCGGCTCCTCGGCCAGCGGCCACCAGACGTCGTCGATGCCGGAGAAGTCATGCTCCGGCCAAGCGGCGGCGAGCTTCGAGCGCGGGCTGCCGATATCGCAGGAAAAGGCGTAGCGCTCCCGCACGATCGGGTTGACGACGATGGGCACGCCCAACGCCTCGGCGATCGGCGCGGCGGTCTGCAGGGCGCGGGTATAGGGCGAAGCGAGGATGCGGGTGATGCCCTCGTGCCGCAGCTCCAGCGCCGCGGCGGCGGCCTGCTCGTGGCCGAGCGGCGTCAGCTTCGGGTCGTGGATACCTGGGTCCCGCCGGGTTTCGGTGAACAGTGCGTTGAATTCGCTTTGGCCGTGACGGAGCAGGATCATGGCCCCCATCTATGGCCTCCCGCCGCCGCCCGCAACGCTTGGCAGGTCACGGACCCGCTCCGGCTCGCCTTCCCCCTGGCGCAGCGGGCCATAGCCCGGCAAGAATGCGGCGATGAACCATGAAGCAGACCAATGCGCAGCCTGGCTGCGGGACGCAGGGCGCCGAGCGCGGACGGCCTCCGCCGTTTTGGCAGCGAGCGCGGACGTTCTGCGGACGCACGGGCTGCAAGCCGCCGCCGCGAGCCTGCGCCGCCATGCCGGCGCGATCCTGGCGGCGAACGAGGCGGATGTCGCCGCCTTCCAGGGCAGCGCGGCATTCCAGGATCGCCTGACGCTGACCCCCGCGCGCGTCGAGGCGATGGCGCAGGGGCTGGAGGAGATCGCATCCCTGCCCGACCCGCTGGCCCGCACCCTCGCCGAGTGGACCCGGCCGAACGGACTGCGCTTCCGCCGGATCGCGGCGCCGATCGGCGTGATCGGCATGATCTACGAAAGCCGGCCCAACGTTGGCGCGGACGCCGCCGGGCTGTGCCTGAAGTCGGGCAACGCCGTCATCCTGCGCGGCGGCTCCGACAGCGCGCGCTCCGCCGCCGCCATCCATGCTGCGATGGCCGAGGGGCTGGCGGCGGCGGGCCTGCCGCCCGACGCCGTGCAGATCGCGCCGGGCTCCGAACGCGGCTACGTCGCCGCCATGCTGGCCGGCAGCGGCCTGATCGACCTCATCATCCCTCGCGGCGGCCGTTCGCTGGTGGAGCGCGTGCAACGGGACGCGCGCGTCCCGGTGCTGGCGCATGCCGAGGGGCTGAACCACACCTATGTCCACGCCGCCGCCGACCCCGCCATGGCCCGTGCGATCCTAGCCAACGCCAAGATGCGGCGCACCGGCGTCTGCGGCGCGACGGAAACGCTGCTGATCGACGCCGCCTGCGCGCCCGTATTGCTGCGGCTGCTGGTGGAGGACCTCGCGGCGCTCGGCTGCACGTTCCGCGCCGACGCGCGGGCGCGGGGCATCCTGCCGGAGCTTCCCCCTGCGGCCGAGGCCGACTTCGACACGGAATGGCTCGACGCCGTGCTCTCGATCGCCGTGGTGGACGGCGTGGACGCGGCCCTGGCCCACATCGCGCGCCACGGCAGCGAGCACACCGAGGCGATCGTCACCGAGGACGCCGCCGCGGCCGAACACTTCCTGCGCAACGCCACCGCGGCGGTGACGCTGTGGAATGCCTCGACCCAATTCTGCGACGGCGGCGAGTTCGGCTTCGGCGCCGAGATCGGCATCGCCACCGGCCGCACCCACGCGCGCGGCCCGGTCGGGGTGGAGCAGCTGACGACGTTCCGCTACGTCGTCACCGGCACGGGCCAGGTGCGCCCCTGAGCCAGCTCGATCCGGAAGAACCGGCGGCCGATCCGGTGCCGGCGTGGGGACATCGGCATCGCATCCGGGTCGGAGTGCTCGGCGGATCGTTCAACCCGGCCCATGCCGGCCACCTGCACATCGCACGGCTGGCGCTGCAGCGGCTGCGGCTCGATCAGCTTTGGCTGCTGGTCTCGCCGGGCAACCCGCTGAAGGAGGCGTCCGGCATGGCGCCGCTTCGCGACCGCATGGCCAGTGCGCGTGGCATCGCCGACGGCCGGCGCATCCTGGCGACCGGGATCGAGGCACGGCTGCATACGCGCTACACCTTCGACACGCTGCGGGCGCTGCGCCGGCGTTTCCCGCTGGTGCGGTTCGTTTGGGTGATGGGGGCGGACAATTTGGTGCAGTTGCCGCTTTGGCAGCGCTGGGTCGGCATCACACGGACCATGCCGTTCGCGGTGCTGCCGCGGCCGACCTACAATCACCGCGCGTTGGCCGGGCAGGCGGCGCAGCGGCTGCGCCCATCGCTGCATCCGGCCCGCGCCGCGCCGGCGTTGGCCAGCCGCAGGGCGCCGGCCTGGACCTTCCTTCCCGCCCGGCAGAATGCGCTGTCGGCTACCGCGCTCCGCACGGCGTCGGCGACTGCACTTCGCATGGGGTCGGCGACGGCGCTGCGCACGGGCCGCAGCGCTTTTCCCTTGCTGCAATGGCCTCCGGTGCCCCACATCCCTACCATCGGCGCGGCACGGGCCCAGATACGCGCCAATCACTGAAGGACCAGGAACATAGCCAGGAAACCAGTAGCCGACCCCGCCGCCAAGCCGCCCGCAAAGCGCCGGGCGCCGCAGCCCGCAGCGACGCTGGCCGAGGCCGCGAAGGCGCCGGGTACCCCGCGCAAGAAGGCGGCCGCCGCCGGCCCGCGGGTCCGCAAGCCGAAAGCGGCGGCCCCGGCCGCGGAGCAGCAGGACCGCTTGGACCGGATGCAGGCCGTCATCGTCGAGAGCCTCGAGAGCGACAAGGCGGAGGAGGTCGTGACGCTGGACCTCGCCGGGCGCGCCGCCTTCACCGACCGCATGGTGATCGCCACCGGCCTCGCCGACCGCCAGATCAGCGCCATGGCGCTGCATTTAGAGGAAAAGCTGGTCGAGATCGGCATCAAGCGGGTGCAGGTCGAGGGCAGCGGCGGCTCGGATTGGGTGCTGATCGACGCCGGCGACATCGTCGTGCACCTGTTCAAGCCGGAGGCGCGCGCCCTGTATGCGCTGGAGCGGATGTGGGGCCCGGACCTCGACGAGGTCGCCGACGCCCCTACTGCGACGTGACGACCGCGACGTGACGACCGGGTTCTAGCCCGGCCGCCTCGGATGCGGGACGCGCGGACGCAGGTCGACGGCCGGCGCCGGGTTGGTGCTGGCGTATTCCCGCCCGGTCCAGACATAATGCTCGCCATGCGCCGCCAGGTCCGCCATGCCATTATGCCGCGTGGCCGCGATGGTGATCCGCCCGGCGGCGTCGTCCAGCACCTTGGTCCAGCGCCCCTTGGTCCAGGTATACACGGAGGTGCTGCAGCCCGCCGATCCGCACTGCCGCGGCGATTGCAGCTGCACAAACAGCGCCGGTCGGTCGCTGGCGGACCCGAGCCGAGCCGAGCCGGTCAGCACCAGCGTCCGCTCGCCCAAATGCCCGGCGTCGGCGAGATCCTGCGCGACGAGGCTGCGAGCCGTCCGGTCGAGCGCCGTGCCCGGCTGCGCCGCCATGACGACCGGCGTGCCGATGGGCTCGGCCGCTTCTGCCGCAACCGGCAGCAACAGCGCGACGCAGGCGAGCATTCGATGCAGCACGGTCATGAACGGCCCAGCACGGCGGCCCTCCGGTTGGTCGAGGTTACGGCGGCCAAGACGGCCCGATGCGTCTTATAGCAGTCGGCCGGCTGCGCCCAGGGCCGGAAGC
>CAXTJW010000102.1:0-10331 GCA_964244305.1 uncultured Acetobacteraceae bacterium | reverse complement strand
TTTTCCGGGCGGTCCACCTCGACTGGAACACGCCTCAAAGCTCGATAGAACACGCACGACTGACCCACCCGATGAAAGGCACCGTAAGATTATAGGACGGTGCTGTCGTGAAACCTGACACAGCGGCGGAATGGCTGCGTTTTGCATCCAGCCAGATGTTGTCCTCCGAGCGGCACGCTCCTTGCCATCGTCCCAATCGGTCCAGCCCTCAAATCGATCTGCCTGAAAGAAGCAAAACTCCAATGTCCCTCGACCAGCGACAACGAAACACCGAGGGAAAGAGGGCACCGAGATGGTCCCTTCGTGGCCGGCTGCTGATCCTGTGGGTCATCTCGCTGGTTTCGGCGGTCGCAGCCGGGACCATGCTGGTTCAGCTCTACCGGCAGTCCTCAATCGATCAGGTCGCCAGGGCCGAGGCGGTCACCAGCCGTGCGTGCGACGAGATCACCAACCGCTACCGGTTCTACACCACTGGCTGGACTTCGACCCCCGAAGACGTGCGTGACGAGAACCTCCGGCAAGGGCTGACGGCGGTACTGACCATCGCACTGGTCCACACTCCCGGCGTCGAGGGCGGCATTTGGCAGCGCACCTACGGATCGCTTGCCTACGCCTTCCCGACCTATGAGGGCGCCGGCCCGAAAACCGACCTGCCGCTGGCAGAGGCGGAACGCATCCGGACAGCCAACGCGGCCGCGCTCATGGAGGAGCGCGCTGTGGACATGCGCCAGGCCGGACGCTTGCAGACCCTGCTGCTGCACGCCTGCCTGCTGCCGGGGCCAATCGAGGGTGTCACCGCCTGGACGATGACGCGCGTGTTCACCGGGCAGGGCGCCGGCTATACGCGCCTGCTCGGCGGGCTTGGCGTCCTGCTCGCGTCCGTCCTGGCCTCGGCGGGTTGGACGACGCACCTGCTGCTGACTTGGTCGCGCAAGCTCGGCCTCGTCGAGGCGACGGTCGAGCGGCACGAGGGCCTGGACCCGCCGCTGCTGGAGCCGACCGGCGAGCGCGAACTCGACCGCATCATCGCCAGCCTGAACGCAGCGGCGTTGAAGGTCCGAACCATGCGGCGCGAAGCGGAGACGCTGTCGGCGCAGGTTGCCGCGTCCGAACGGCTCGCGGCCCTCGGCCGGGTTGCGGCCGGCATCGCGCACGAGATCCGCAACCCGATCGCGGCGATGCGGCTTAAGTCCGAGAACGCGCTGCTGAGCGACGATGCCCGGCGGCGGGCGGCCCTGGAGATGGTGCTGGAGCAGATCGGCCGCCTCGACATCCTCCTGAGAGACCTGCTCACCCTCACGCACCGGAGCGAGCCGCAGTGGCAGCGCGCCCATGTGCCCGCATTGCTGGCCGCCACGGCCGAGCTGCACCGCGACCTGGCCGACCGCCAAGGCGTCAAGCTGCTGGTGCAGACTCCGGCCATCGTCTGGCCGCTCGATCCCGACCGGGTGCAGCGGGCGCTCGACAACCTCGTCCTGAACGCGATCCAGAGCATGCCAAAGGGCGGCACCGTGACCATCGCCGCCGAGGAGGCGAGCGGTGCGCTCCGTCTGCGCGTGACAGACGACGGACCCGGGTTGCCAGCCCAGGTGCGCCTGCACCTGTTCGAGCCGTTCGTGTCGGCGCGGGCCGATGGCACCGGGCTCGGACTGTCCATCGTCCAGGAGATCGTGCTGGCGCATGGCGGCACCGTGAGCTACCGGCCGGAGAACCCGGGCAGCACCTTCGAGCTTATCGTGCCGCATCGGGAGGGATCATGGCCAGGCTCCTCGTCATAGACGACGACCTCGCGTTCCGCGACACGCTTGCGGAGACGCTGCGCGACCTTGGCCATGACGTGATCGAGGCCGTGGATGGGGAGGACGGGCTCGCGCGGTTCGGCCCGGCCCGGCCCGACCTCGTCTTCCTCGACCTGCGCATGCCAGGCCTGGATGGCCTATCCGTCCTGAAGCGCCTGCGGGGCGACACCGCGGATCCGCCGGTGCCGGTCGTCGTGCTGACCGCGTATGCCTCGGGGGCGAACACCATCGACGCTATGCGGCAAGGTGCGTTCGACCACCTGACCAAGCCGCTGGGCCGGAGCGAGGTGGTCGAGGTGCTGGCGCGCGCGCTCAACCGCACCACCGCCCTGACCGCCACGATTTCCGAACCGATGGACGGGCCCTTGGTCGGGTCCAGCACCGCGATCCGGGCGGTGCAGAAGGTGATCGGCATGGCCGCCGCCTCCGACGCTACCGTATTGGTGACCGGCGAGACCGGCACCGGCAAGGAGCTGGTGGCCCGCGCGCTGCACGACCATGGCTCCCGCGCGTCAGGGCCGTTCGTTAGCGTGAACTGCGCCGCAATCCCGGCAGAGTTGCTGGAGAGCGAGCTGTTCGGCCATGTGGCCGGCGCATTCACCGGGGCGGTCAAGGCCCAAACCGGACGGTTTCGCGAAGCGCAGGGCGGCACCCTGCTGCTCGACGAGATTGGCGACATGAACGCTGCCATGCAGGCCAAGATCCTGCGCGTGCTGCAGGAACGCGTCGTTACCCCAATCGGTGGCCGGCCGGAGGCCGTGGACGTGCGCATCGTCGCCGCGACGCATCGCGACCTGCTGCAGATGGTCGATGCCGGCGGGTTCCGGGCCGACCTTTATTACCGCCTGCACGTCATCCCGATTGCACTGCCGCCGCTGCGGGCGCGCGTGTCGGACATCGTGCCGCTGGCCCGACACTTCCTCCGCCTCGCCAGCCCGAATGCGCCCAAGCGCTTGTCCGAAGAAGCCGCCGCCGTGCTGGAGGGCTGCCGCTGGCCAGGGAACGTCCGTGAGTTGCGCAACGCGACCGAGCGGGCCGCGGCGCTCGCGCGCGGGCCGTCCATCGACGCTTCCGACCTGGAGTTCCTGCGGCAACCTGACGGTGCGAACGCGGCGGATGCCGCGGCCGGGACCGACCTGACCCTGCCTGAGGCCGTCGCCGAGCTGGAGCGTGCGATGATCCGCCGCGCGCTGGCCGAGGGCCGCGGCAGCCGGGCCGAAGCGGCGCGCAAGCTCGGCATCAACCGGCAACTGCTCTACGACAAGATGAGGCGCTACGGCCTCGGCGCCGAGTGATGCGGCGCTTCTCCGTCACCGGCCTGATCCGCCGATACCTGACCGGCACGACCTTGGTCCGGTTGGTGCCGATCAGCGTCGTGCTGGCGAGCGGCGTAGCGCTCACGACCTGGACGCATCGCCTGCTCAGCGAACATCGCGACCTCGTCGTGCATACCCACGAGGTGATCGAGATGGCCAAGGACGTGCTGATCGGCCTGGACGACGCTGAGACCGGGCAGCGAGGCTACCTGCTGAGCGGGGAGCGCCGCACCCTCGAACCCTACGCACATGCCCGGGAACGCTTGGGCGCCATGCCCGCCACGCTGGCGGCGCTGGTCGCGGACAACCCGGCCCAAGGCGAGCGCATGGGCCGCCTATCCGGTCTGATGCAGCGGAAGCTGGACGAGCTGCAAGCGTCGATCGCGGCCCGCGACGCCCAAGGCTTCGACGCGGCGCTGGCCACCGTGCTGTCCAGCACCGGCCAGGCCACGATGGACGCGGTTCGCCGCGAGATCGGCCAGATCACCGAAGCCGAGAAGGCGCTGCTGGCCGCGCGCGGCGTCGAGGTGCAAGCCGACGAGCGCCGGGTGCAGCTCGTCGCCGTGCTGATCGGCTTGGCGTCCCTGCTGACCAGGGCCGGCGTCGAGTTCTACCTGACGCGGCAGACGACGGGCAACAGCAGGGCAAAGCCCGATATGCCTGTCAGATAATCCGACAACCGAGTGTCATCTTTCCTGACACTCGGCAGCATAAAACGGGCGTGTGACAAGTATTCCGCTGCACAATTGCGTGGCACGACCTTTGCTCTACTCCAGAGGCGCCTCGTGTGACGAGGTGAGTTCTGGAGTCAATTGAAATGAAAACCAAGCTGAAGGCGTTCCTGATCGCGACGACCGCGGCGGGTGCGTTGGCCGGCGGCGTGTTGGCGCAAACGCCACCGCCCGCCCGCACAGCACCGCCGCCGCCGCCGCCCGTTGCCGCGCCGCTCGCGCCGGCGCAGCCCGCGTTCGACCTGAGCCAGTTGCCGGCGACCCGCGGCACGGTGAAGTACTTCACCCTGACGCCGCGCGGCGACGTGGATGGCTTCTTCCTCGCGGACGGCACGCAGGTGCACGTCCCGCCGCATCTGTCCACCCAGCTCGTCGCGGCCGTGCGGCTCGGCGACGCGGTCACGGTGCGCGGCCTGCGCGCCGCGGCGGTCCCCATGGTCGCCGCCCTGTCCGTGGCCGGCGACGCAAGCGGGCAAACGGTGGTGGACACGGGGCCGCCCGGCGGCCCACCCCCGCCGCCGCCCGGCGGCCCCGCAGCCGGTCCGCCGTCCGAGGTGTCGGGCAAGATCATCGCCGTGCTGCACGGTCCGCGCGGCGAGGCGAACGGCGCCATGCTGGAAGACGGCACGGTGCTGCGGCTGCCGCCGCCGGAAGCGGCCCGCCTCACCGCCATGCTGGCGTCCGGACAGACGGTCGTTGCCCAGGGGCCGGGGATCGCGAACAATCTCGGCCGCATGGTGGACGTGCGGGCCATCGGCCCGTCGCACGACCAGTTGGCCCAGGTCCAAGCGCCCCCGCCCCGCGGTCCCGGCGGGCCTGACGGCAGGCGCGGCCCGCCGCCACCTCCTGGCGCACCCGGAGCCCCGTCCGCAGGGCCTGCCGCTCCGCCATCCGACGGCGGCCCTCCAACACCTCGCCCGTAGCAGCCGCGCCGAGGCGGAGGGAGATGCGTCTTCTTCCGCTTCGGCGGGCAAACTGAGGGAGACCCGACATGCATTGGATCGACCCCGACCACCTGCCGAAGACCGAAGGCACCGTGGATCGCTTCCTGATCAACCCGCACGGCGAGATCGACGGCATCCTCCTCGCCGGCGACATGGAAGTACACGTGCCCCCGCACCTCAGCTCCGAGATTCGCGCGGCGGTGAAGCCCGGCGCTGCCATCACGGTCTATGGCGTGCGGCCCCGCCATGCCGGGATGATCGCCGCCGTCGCGATCGAGGCCGGGTCCGGCCAGCGGATCGTGGACAACGGCCCGCCCAAGGAGAAGCATGGCGAGCACGGCAAAAAGGCCCACGACAGGCCCAAGCACGACGCCGGGGCGCCGCACGTGCTCATGGAGGCGGAAGGCCTGGTGCGGCGGTCCCTGCACGGACCGAAGGGCGAAACTCGCGGCGCCCTGCTTGAGGACGGACGCATTATCCGCGTCCCGCCGCACGAGGCCAAGGAGTGTGAGCCGCTGCTCCAGCCCGGCGCCCGCCTTGCCGCCCGTGGTCCAGGGCTGACGGCGGACGGCGCGACGGTGATCGACGCCAAGGAGATCGGGGCATCGGCGGCCAGCCTGATGCCGGTGCGACCGAAGAAGCAGGAGGGCGGCGAGAAGCCTCCAAAGCCGCGCAAGGATGAGGGCAAGCCGCCCAAACACGCCTGACACGGCGGAGCTGCGGCCGCTTGCGGGCGGCCGCCATCCTCCTGTTCGGACCGGGCCTGGCGCCGCAGGGCCGCCCCGATCCTCTCACCCTTGCGCCAGCCAGGAGCTGCCCGATGCACCCGTCCCCACCGATGCCCGAAGAGATCAAGGCCGGGTTCTATCCCGACTTCGAGAAAGGATGGCGCAAGGCGGAGCTGGTCGGCCGCGCCGTCATGCTGTTTGCGGTCGGCGCGACCCTGGCCGGGCTGCTGGGCGGCGGGCCGGTCAGCCTGTGGACCCGCAAAGCCGGCGCCGGGCCGCTGCAGGTCGAGTACTCGCCGGTGGTCCGCTTCGGCACGCCGACGGGTCTCACCATCCGGGCGGCGGCGGCCCCGGGGCAGGAACGGATCGCGCTCACCCTCCCGGCCGACATCGTGAAACGGTACGGGCTGCAGACGGTCTTCCCACAGCCTTTGGAGTGGGCGACGGACGCCGATGGCGGCATCCGCATGCTGTTCCCTGTCCAGCCCGGGGTGCGCGAGACGGTCATCCAGGTTGGCGGCATGCCGGCCGGCGGCGGCCGGATGCGCTTGTCGGCCCGGCTCGGCGACGGGCCGGCGGCAGCCTGGTCGCAACTGGTGCTGCCGTAGCGTGGCAACCGTTCTCAAGGCCGCTGCGGCCTACCTCGTCGTGCTGTTCGCCATGCGGCTGATCGGCCGGCGCACCGCCAGCCAGCAGGCGCCGTTCGACATGGTCGTGCTGTTCCTGTTCGGCGCCATGACGACCACCGCCATCCTCGGCGAGGACCGGTCGTTCACCGCGGCGATGACCGGCATCTTCACCGTGGGCCTCATGCACGTCCTGGTATCATGGCTGAAGCTGAAGTCGGTGCTGCTCGAACGGATCATCGACGGCACGCCGATCGTCGTGTTCGAGGAAGGGCGCTGGTCCGACGGCCAGATGCGCAAGCTGCGGATGCAAGAGGCGGACATACGCACTGCGATGCGCCAGCAGGGCATGACGGAGACGGAGGCCATGCGCTACGCGATCATCGAACGCGACGGCACGATCTCGATCATCCCCAGGGAGAAGAACTGATGTCCTTCAACGGAACGGCGGGCAGTCGCGTGCTCGCGTGGCTGCACATCGGCGACCTGCACATCACCGAGGCGGGCGCAGAGAACCACCGTGACCTCGGGCGGATTGTCGCCCTGGCGAACGCCCTGCCGCCGGGCAGCCTCGACTTCGCCGTGCTGCCCGGCGACAACGCCGACGACGGCACGGCCGGGCAGTTCCAGCTCGTCCGCGACGCGGTGGCGCCCCTGCGCCTGCCGTTGCACATCCTGCCCGGCGATCACGACTTCAAGCCGCGCAATCTCGACGCCTACTACGCCGTGCTCGGGGCCGAGCGGCTGCCGTTCGCCAAGACGGTCGCGGGGCACCGCTGTCTGTTCCTCGACGTCGTTTCCGCCGGCACGGGCGGCCCCGACTTCCGGCTCGGCGAGGACCAGCTTGCCTGGGCCGAGCGCGAGCTGGAGGCGGCCGAGGCGGCAGGCGAGGGCGCGGTCGTGTTCATGCACACCTACCCCGCCGACCTGCGCGAGGGGGGCGAGCGGCTCGGCGCCCTGCTGGCCCGCCCGCAGGTGCTCTGCGTGGACATGGGCCACACGCACTACAACGAGCTGGCCAATGACGGCAGCACCATCTTCATGGCGACGCGCTCGACCGGGCAGATCGAAGAAGGCCCGCCGGGCTTCTCGGTCGCCGCCGTGGATGGGCATGCGGTGAGCTGGCGCTTCAAGCCGCTGGATGCCGCGTGGCCCTTCGTCCTGGTGACGCAGCCGGCGGACCGGCGCCTGGCCACGGATGCGGGCCAGGTCGTGCCCGGCCCGTTCACGGTGCGTGCCAAGGTGCTGGGCGACGCGCCGGTCCTGTCCGTCGAGGCGCAGGTGGACGGCAGCGGCTGGGTGGCGATGGCGCCCGTGCCGAGCGAGGCCGCGCTCTGGGAAGTCCAATGCGAGGCACCAGGGAGTGTCGTGCGCGTTCGGGCGCGGGATGCCAAGGAACGGACGGACCAGGACACGGTCGAGCCGGCCCGCCCAAGCTGGACCGTGCCCAGGGGGGCAGGAGACGGCAGCGACCGGGACCGGGTGGGCGCCTGGCCCGAGCGGGGCATCCTCGACACCCAGCTCGGCCCGAACCGCAATGGGAAGAAGTGGTGAGCGCCGCCGCGACGCCGGCCGAAGCGGGCACGGCGGACGAGGCTTCTCCTTCGTCGCGGTCGCTGCGGGGCCTGGACGGCATCAACCTGCTGATGGCCGACGTGCGGGACGGGGTGGGTCCATACCTGTCCGTGTTCCTCAAGGGCAGCGAGCACTGGGACGCGGGCGCGATCGGCGTCGCCATGGCGGCGTCCTCCATCGCGGCTGCGGTGTGCCAGGTGCCGGCCGGGCTGCTGGTGGACGGGACGAAAGCCAAGCGGCTGCTGATCGTCGCGTCGGGGCTGATGGTCGCGGCCGGGTGCCTGCTGATCGTGCTGTTCCCGCAGTTTCCCGCCGTGGTCGCGGCGCAGGCGATGCTGGGCGCCGCGTCCGCGGTGATCCCGCCCGCCATCGCGGCGCTGTCGCTCGGCCTCGTCGGGCGGCGGCTGTTCGACGGGCGGATCAGCCGCAACGAGAGCTTCAACCACGGCGGCAACTTTCTCGCCGCCGGACTGGCCGGGGTGCTCGGCCAGTATGTCGGCTACCATTGGATCTTCTACCTGGTCTGCGGCTTCGCGGTCGCGAGCGCCTTGGTGGTCACGCTCATCAACCCGGCCGAGATCGACCACGAGCGGGCGCGCGGCGGCGAGGAGGCAGCCGAGAACGGCCAGCCGATCGCCTTCCGCGACCTGCTGAAGCGGCGCGACCTGCTGGTGTTCCTGGCTTCGGTCGTGCTCTTTCACTTCGGCAACGCGGCCATGCTGCCGATGGCCGGGCAGGTGCTCGCCACCACCCACCCCGGCAGCGACACCATCGCGCTGTCGGCCTGCATCATCGCCGCCCAGCTCGTGATGGTGGGCGTCGCGTGGGGGGTGGGGCGCGCCTCGGCGCGGGGCGTCGGGCGCAAGCCGATCTTCTTGCTGGCGCTCGCCGTGCTGCCGGTGCGCGGCGTGCTGTTCTCGTTCACCACAAGCCCCTATGCCGTGGTGGCGATCCAGCTGCTCGACGGCGTGGCGGCGGGCATCTTCGGCGTGGTCTCGGTGCTGATCGCGTCCGATCTGATGCGCGGCACCGGGCGGTTCAACTTGGCGCAAGGCTTGACGGCGCTGGCGGTGGGCGTCGGCGCCGCATTGAGCAACGTGACGGCCGGCTACGTGGTGCAGTGGTTCGGCTACGCCACGGGTTTTCTCTATCTGGCTGGCATTGCCGGGTGCGCTCTGGTGTTCTTCGCCCTTCTGATGCCGGAGACGCGGTCTGAAACCTCTGCGCAGGCTGACCAGCCCGGCGCGGAACCGCAACAGGCACCCGCATGATGGGCGCGCTCGCCGCCTCGCCGTGGACGACCTGGGGCATCGCAGCCGCGGCCACCGCCGGCGTCATTTTCCGCCCGTTTTCCTGGCCCGAGTTCGTATGGGCGGTGACGGGCGCGGTCCTGCTGGTTCTGCTCCGCCTGCTCTCCGTGCCTGATGCGATCGCCGGCGTCGCCAAGGGCACGGACGTTTACCTGTTCCTGGTCGGCATGATGCTGCTGGCTGAGCTGGCCCGCGAGGAAGGCCTGTTCGACTGGCTCGCAGCGAAAGCGGCGCGCTTGGCCAAGGGATCGTCCACGCGCCTGTTCACGCTGGTGTTCTTGGTCGGCACCGTCGTGACGACCTTCCTGTCGAACGACGCGACCGCCGTGGTGCTGACCCCCGCCGTCGCCGCGGTCGTCAAGACCGTCAAAGCCCGGGAGCCGCTGCCCTACCTGCTGATCTGCGCCTTCATCGCCAACGCCGCCAGCTTCGTGCTGCCCATCTCCAACCCGGCCAACCTCGTCATCTACGGCAGCCATATGCCGCCGCTGCTCGACTGGTTGCCGCGATACGCTTTGCCGTCTCTGCTTTCCATCCTCGCCACCTACGCCGTGCTGCGCTGGAGCCAAAGGAGTCGTCTGCAACAAGAGGTTTCGGCCGATATCGACGTGCCCGAGCTGTCCGCGGGTGGGAAAACGGCCGCCTGGGGTCTCGCAGGAACTGCGGCCGTTCTGCTCGCATCGTCGGCGTTCGACATCCAGTTGGGCCTGCCGACCTTCCTTGCGGGCGTGGCCACCGCGGCGCTTGTGCTGGTGCGGTCAGGGAGTGGGCCCATGACGGTGCTCAAGAGCATCTCGTGGGGCGTGCTGCCCCTGGTCGCTGGGCTGTTCGTGCTGGTGGAGGCGCTAGAGAAGACCGGGGTCACCAATGATTTGGCCGGGCTGTTGCAGGGCCTCGTGCAACGCTCGGCGACGGTGGCGGCCTGGGCGTCGGGCGCCGCGCTCGCTGTGGGCTGCAACCTTGTCAACAATCTCCCGGCCGGCCTCCTCGCGGGCCGCGTGGTCGAGATCGCCCAAGTGCCGGAACACGTGCGCGCCGCGATGCTGATCGGCGTGGACCTCGGGCCGAACCTGTCGGTCACCGGGTCGCTCGCCACTATCCTCTGGCTCACGGCGCTGCGGCGCGAGGGCCAGAGCGTGGGCGCCTGGACCTTTCTCAACCTCGGCGCGCTGGTGATGCCGCCCGCGCTGCTGCTCGCCATCGCCGGCGCGTTCGCGTTCGGCTGACCCTAACCCAACCGGAGAACAGATCCTTGGACAACATCAGCTCGGCCTGGCTCTACCCGATCATCCTGGCCGCGGG
>CAXTJW010000101.1:0-10557 GCA_964244305.1 uncultured Acetobacteraceae bacterium | reverse complement strand
GTGAAGATCGACACGCCGAGATCGCCGTTCAGCACGTGCCAGAACCACTCGCCGAAGCGGATCAGGAAGGGGCGGTCGAGGCCCAGCCCGGCGCGGATGCGCTCGACGTCGGCGGGCGTGGCCTGGTCGCCGGCGATGATCGCGGCCGGGTCGCCGGGTGCGATATACAACAGGCTGAATACGAACAGCGCCACGAGCGCCATCACCGGGATCGTGGACAGCACACGGCGGGCGAGATAGCCGAGCATCAGGTCTTATTTATCATGTTTTCTGGACGCCCCAGAACACCGGGAAGGGCGCCTTGATCACGCCGCTCACGTTCTTGCGCCAGGCCTGGTAGCCCAGGAAGAAGCCGGTCGGGATATAGGTCACGAACTCCATCGCCATCTTGTTGAGGTCGGCCATGGCGGCCTTCTCGGCAGTGAGGTCGGGCGCGTCATACCAAGCGCCGATGCCGGCCTCGATCGCGTCCGACTTCGGCCAGCCGAACCAGGCCTTGTCGCCGCCGGCGTCGAATGCGGTGTAGGGGGCCGGGTTGATGCAGTCCGCACCCGCGTGCCATGTGTGGAAGATGTGCCAGCCGCCCTGCGACGGCGGGTCCTTCTTGGCCCGGCGCGCGCCCACCGTGCCCCAATCGAGTGCCTGGTAGTCCACCTTCATGCCGATCTTTTGCAGCAGGTCGGCGGTCACGTCGCCCTCCGCCTTGGTGATCTGCACATCGGTCGCGACGCACAGCACGATCGTCTCGCCCTTATAGCCGGCTTCGGCCAGCAGCTTCTTGGCCTCGTCGTAGCGGCGCGGGCCCTTCAGTATATCGCCGCCCGCCTCGGTGTATAACGGGGTGCCGGGGGTGAAAAAGCTCGGCAGCGCCTTCCACAGCTCGTCGTCATTGCCGACGACGGCGCGCATATAATCCTCCTGGTCCAACGCCATCATCACCGCCCGGCGCACCCGCACATCGTTGAACGGCGGATGCAGGTGGTTGATGCGGAACGAGCCGATGTTGCCCAGCGGGTCCGCGATGTCGACGTTGATGTTGCGGTTGCGCTTCAGCAGCGGCACCAGGTCGGGAACCGGGTTCTCCCACCAGTCGATCTCGCCGTTCTGCAGCGCCGCCGCCTTGGTCGCGTCGTCGGGCAAAATCAGCCACTCGATGCGGTCGAACATCATGCGCTTGCCGCCCGACAGCCACTCCGCGGCCTCGGGGCGCGGCTCATAGCCAGCAAATTTCTCGAATACCGCCATCGAGCCCGGCACCCATTCATCCTTTTTGAACACCATCGGGCCGGAGCCGACGTATTCCTTGATGAGCTGGAACGGGTCGGTCTTGGCGATGCGCTCGGGCATGATCTCCGCGACCGGCGCGTTGCTCTTGCCAAGCGCAAACAGCATCTTCGGGAATGGCTTGTTCAGCCGGAAGCGCACCGTCCGGTCATCAAGCGCCTCGAGCGCATCCAACGAGGCCATGATGCGCTGGCCCATGGTGTCGCGCACCATCCACCGGTTCAGGCTGGCGACGACATCCTTAGAGAGCACCGGCTCGCCGTCATGGAACTTCAGGCCCGGCCGCAGCCGGATGGTCCAGGTTTTGTTGCCGTCCGTCACCTCATACGCCTCGGCCATCTGCGGCTTCGGCACCAGGTTGCTGTCCACGCCGAACAGCGTGTCCCACACCAGCAAACTAGCGTTGCGGACGACGTATTGGGTCCCGGCAATGGCATCGAGGCTCGAAAGGTTCGCCTGCGGCACGAAACGCAGCACGCGCGCATTTTGTGCCAGCGACAGGCGGGGCATGGCCAGGCTGCTTACGGCAGCGGCAGTTCCGGTTGCGAGCAGGTCACGACGCTTCATGCGGTCCCTTATATCTGACGGTTCTTAACGAAGTCTTAGCAATCCTCGGGCCATTATGCGCCGGAATGATCTCAAGCCCGCTTCACATTCCAGAACAAGGCAAACCCATTCAGCACGCCCTGCAGGTCGCTGCGATATGCCGTCGGCTGGAGATACTGGCCCATCGGTATATAGGGCAGGTTCTGCAACGCCTCACTTTGGATCGCGGCACAGATCGAGGCCTGTTGCGGCACGTCCGGCGCATCGAACCAGTCGTTGCGCAGCTGCTCGATTTTCGCGTCGGTCGGCCAGCCGAACCAGGCCTGCTCGCCGTTGGTGCGCAGCGACAGATGCCCGGCCGGGTTCAAGTGGTCGGTGCCGGCCCATGCGGTGCAGAAGGCGCTCCAGCCGCCGGCCTCGACCGGATCCTTCTTGGCGCGCCGGGTGACGACGCTGCCCCAATCCGTCGCCTGATAATCGACGTTCATCCCCGCCCGTTGCAGCATGTCGGCGACCACGTCCGCCATGGCCTTCAGCACCGGGAAGTCGGTCGCGGCCATCAGCACCACGCGCTCATTGTTGTAGCCGGCCGCCTTAAGGTCGCGCTTCACCTTGTCCATGTCGCGGGGCCCGGCGAGCACCTCCAGTCCCACAGTACTCGCCATCGGCGTGTCGGGGCAGAAGAACCCGACGCCGGTTTTGGACATCTTCGCATCGGTGCCGACGACGGCCGTCACGACGTCCTCCTGGCTCATCGCGCCCAGCAGCGCCCGGCGGACGGCCGGGTTGTTGAACGGCGGCTGCAGATGGTTCATGCGCAGGATGGCGATCTGGCCCGAGGGCTCCTGCACCACGACCTTCACGCCGCGGCTGCGGCCGAGCACGCCCATCAGGTCGGCGGTCGCGTAGTCCCACCAATCCTGCTCGTTGTTGATCAGCGCCTGCGCCGCGGTCGTCGGGTCGGGAATGGTCGTCCACTCGACCCGGTCGAAATTCACGACCTTCGGGCCCGAGGTCCAATCGGTGCGGCCAGCCTTCCGCGGCTTGTAGCCATCGAATCTTTCATAGACGACACTGGCGCCGGGCACGCGCTCGTCGGCCTTGAAGCGGAACGGGCCACTGCCGATCATCTCCGTCACCTGGGTGAACGGGTCGGTCTTGGCGATGCGCTCCGGCATCACCACCGGGAGGTACCCCGGCGTCTTGGCCAACGCCGCCGGCAGCAGGGCGAAAGGCTTCTTGAGCCGAAACACGAACGTGCGATCGTCCTTCGCCGTCAGCTCGTCGGTCGCCGCCATCAGGGCGCCGCCGAACGCATCCCGCTTGCTCCAGCGCTGTATGCTGGCGACGCAGTCCCGCGCCCGCACCGGCTCGTTGTCATGGAACATCAGGCCTGGGCGGAGCGTGAGCGTCCAGGTCTTGCCGTCGTTCTCGGTCGTGAAGCCCTCGAGCATCTGCGGCGAAGGCCGAAACTCGCTGTCCTGGCCGAACAGCATGTCGTAAACCATGAAGGCGTGGTTGCGCGTGACATAGGCCGTGGTCCACATCGGGTCGAGCACCGTCAGGTCAGCCTGCGGGACGAATCTCAGCACCCGGTTGCCCTGCGCGCGTCCGATTGCTGGCGCCGCGAGGCCAGCTGCCGACGCAGTCAAAAATGTCCGGCGCTTCATCGCTACCCCTTCAATGCTCCGGCCTCTAGCGATCCGAACAAACCACGCCACAACGCGATGCGCCAGCGCCCCCGTGCCAGATCGGGTGGCATTCGATGCGGAAACCGGCTAACTCGCGGCCATGCGCCCTGCAACCCGCGTCGCCCCACGCCTTCGCGCCCTGATGACGCCCGGAAGATTGCTGCTCGTACAGCAGTTTGCCCGGTTTGGCGCCGTGGGAGCCGTGGGTGCCGCCGTCGACATCGCGACGGTTTACGCCGCCATGGCGACGCTTGGGCTCTATGCCGCAGGCTTGCTTGCCTACTTCGCGGCGGTCACCACGACGTGGGCGCTGAACCGGGCCTGGACCTTTGCCGGACGCGGCAGCGGCAGCCTCGTGCGGCAGTGGATGCTGTTCGTCGCGGCGAACGGCGTCGGCTTCGTGCTGAACCGCGGAACCTTCGTTTTGCTGGTGCTGATGGTGCCCGCCTGCGCGCGGCACCCGGTCATTGCCATCCTCGCTGGCGTGGGCGCCGGGATGTTCGCCAACTTCAACCTGTCCCGCCGCGTCGTATTTCGCTCGCAGCGGGTCCAAGGGGCAGCGCAATCGCCCGAAACGGCGGAGCGTCCGGCCGCCATGGCGTCGAAGTAGCATCCATGCCGCCCCGCATCGCCGTCCTTATCCCATGCTATAACGAGGCGGCCGCGATCGCCGGCGTGGTGCAAAGCTTCCAGGCCGAACTGCCGGACGCGGTCATCTACGTTTACGACAACAACTCCGACGACAACACCAGCGCAGTGGCACGCAAGGCGGGCGCAATCGTCCGGACCGAGCGCCTCCAGGGCAAGGGCCATGTGATCCGCCGCATGTTCGCCGACATCGATGCCGATGCATACGTCCTCGTGGATGGGGACGGCACCTACTGCGCCGCCTGCAGCCCGGCCATGGTGCGCATGTTGCTGGACGACCGGCTCGACATGGTGAACGGTACCCGGACCTCCGAGGTCCACGCGGCATACCGGCGCGGCCACCGGTTTGGCAACGCCGCGCTGACTGGACTTGTGGCGTGGGTTTTTGGCGACGGTGTCTCGGACATGCTGTCCGGCTACCGCGTCTTCTCCCGCCGCTTCGTCAAATCATTCCCTGCCCTAGCGAGCGGCTTCGAGACCGAAACGGAGTTGACGGTGCACGCATTGGAGCTCCGCATGCCACTCGGCCACATGCTGACACCCTATAAGGAGCGCCAGGCCGGCTCGGCGTCCAAGCTCCGCACCTACCGCGATGGTCTGCGCATCCTGCGCACGATCATCAGGCTGGTTAAGGAGGAGAGGCCATTGCAGTTCTTCACCACCGCCGCCGTGGTGCAGATGGCGCTGGCGTTTGGCCTCGCCTTGCCGGTGTTTACCGACTACATCCGCACCGGCCTCGTGCCGCGCCTGCCTACGGCGGTGCTGTCGACCGGGATCGTGCTGCTGGCCTTCCTCTCGGTGACCTGCGGTTTGATCCTCGATTCCGTCACACGCGGCCGTAAGGAGTTCAAGCGGCTGTCCTATCTTTCGATCCCGCCCTACCAACCGCTGCTCCACCCAGTACGGGATGCACATGAAACGGCGGAGGCCATCGCCGAACCAGCGTGGAGCGGCAGTGAACTCGGCTGATGCCGTTCTCCCGCTATCTTGAGTTGCCGTCGCCGTAGCCATTCGGATGCGATTGCCGCCATGCCGCAGCGCTGGCGACGATGGCGTCAATCTCCGCGAAACGCGGCGTCCAACCAGCCTCGCGCTGGATCAACGCGGACGACGCGACGAGGACCGCCGGGTCGCCTGGCCGCCGGTCGCCGAACTCGACCGGAACCCGGCGGCCCAGCACCCGCTCCACCGAAGCAATAACGTCGCGGACGGAGTGCCCGTTGCCGTTGCCGAGGTTGTAAGTGACGCTGCGCTGGTCGAGCTGCGTGAGCGCGCAAAGATGCGCCTCGCCAAGGTCGGTCACGTGCACGTAGTCGCGTATGCAGGTGCCGTCCGCGGTTGGATAGTCGGTGCCGAAGACCGTGAGCGCGCCGCGCCGGCCGAGCGCCGCGTCGATCACCAGCGGGATCAGGTGGGTTTCGGGATCATGGTCCTCGCCGAGCCGGCCGCTCGGGTCGGCGCCGGCGGCATTGAAATAGCGCAGGCAGGCGCTGCGCAGGCCATGCACCTGGTCGGCCCAGCGCAGCGTGCGCTCGATCATCAGCTTGCTCTCGCCATAAGGAGAGGCGGGATTGATGCGCGCCGCCTCGTCGATGGGCACGCGCTCCGGCTCGCCGAACAGGTTGGCGGTCGAGGACAAGATGAACTTGTTGACGCCGTGCCGGACGCAGGCGTCGATCAGGCGCATGCCGCCAGCGGCGTTCTCCAGAAAGTAGCGCAGGGGTTCGCGCATGCTCTCCCCAACCAGAGACAGCGCCGCGAAGTGGAACACGGCGGTCCAAGGCCCTTCGGCCAGCGCCGCATCGACAGTCACGACATCGGAGACGTCGGCCTCGATGAGGCGCACGCCCGCCGGCACCGCGGCACGATGGCCCTGGCGCAAATTGTCGATCACGACAACGTCGGCGCCGCGCGCCACGAGCAATGCGACGAGATGGCTGCCGACATAACCGGCACCACCAGTGACGAGGAAACGATCTTGCATAGTATGACCCTGTATTGAACTCTCGCTTTGCACACCAGCCTAGCGTACTACGATCCTAGCGGTTGCAGAATCGTATCCGTTGACGTGTTGGCAGCCGAGACAAGTTTATCGGCGGCCAGCCGGAGAGACCGCCAAAAATTCATATCCAGGTAAGACCAAAGGCTGTGTTCACCTAAACTTCGCCCGGCCCATGTCCGGTTGCGCGGCGGCACCTCCAGGGCAGGCGTTGCCGCCTATATCGTCCACTGAGGCCTAGCGTACCCTGATGATCGGCGATACGCAGACTGGTGTTGTAGCGGAGCCGTGCCATTGCGCCCCCTGATCCTTGCCATCACCCTCCTGCTCGCCCTGCCCGTCATCGCCGCCGTCGCGCAGCCCGCGCCCCGCATCGTGAGCGGACCCGGCGGCGGCTGCATCGCGGGCGCAGTCCAACTTCCGCCCGACGGACCTGGCTACCAAACCATCCGCGCCAGCCAGAGCTGGTTCTGGGGCCATCCGGACACCATCGCCGCCCTGAAAACGTTGGGCCTCCGCGCGCAGGCGGCAGGACTGCCCACACTGTACATGAACGACATCTCGCGTCCGCACGGCGGCCCCATGCCCGGCATCCACGCCAGCCATCAAGTCGGCCTCGACGCGGACGTCTGGCTCGATGTGCTGCCGAAGCCGGCCCTGAGCCTCGCCGCCAGAGACAAGGCCGAGGTCGCCAGCCTGGTGACGCCGGACGGCCGCGACATCGACATAATGCGCTGGAGCCCCGCCCACGTTACCCTGATTCGCCTGGCGACCGGGCTGCCAGGGGTCGACCGCATCCTGGTCAACCCGGCCATCAAGCAGCAGCTTTGCCAAACCCCCATGGCGGACCGCGGCTGGCTACGGCTGGTGCGGCCCTGGTACGGCCACAACGCGCATATGCACATCCACTTCCGCTGCCCGCCCAACCAGCCGGAGTGCCACGACCAAGCGCCGCCACCGCCCGGCGACGGCTGCGACGCGAGCCTTGCCTGGTGGTTCGAGCAGTTGGACGCGCCGCCGAAGCCCGTTGCCCCGCCTCGCCCGCCGGTCGCCCTACCGGCCGCCTGCACCGCGATCCTCGACGGCCAGCCCTGATGCGGCTTCGCGTGGACTCAAATCTGACGCGGGTCCGCGTCGGGGTCGCCGCCGCCGGGCTGTGCACTTTCATCAACCTGTATCCGACCCAGGCGCTGCTGCCGACCCTGGCGGAGCAGTTCCATGCCAGCCTGCAGCACACCGGCCTCACCGTCACCGCCCCGCTGATCGCCGTCGCCCTGGTCGCGCCGTTCGTCGGCGGCATCTCGGACGCGCTCGGCCGCCGGTGGCTGATACTTGGCGCGGGTTTCCTCCTCGTGCTGCCGACGCTGCTCGCCGCCTGGGCGCCAAGTCTCGACTGGCTGATCTTGTGCCGGTTCCTGCAGGGCCTGCTGCTGCCGTTCATCTTCGCCGTCACCGTCGCCTACATCGCCGAGGAGTGCCCCGGGCCCGAGGCGGTGCAGGTCACCGGCGTCTATGCGATCGGCACCATCGTCGGCGGCTTCGGCGGGCGCTTTATCGCGGGATGGGCGACCGAACTGGCCGATTGGCGCATGGCGCTCGTCATCCTGGCGCTGGTGACCGGATTCTGTGCGACGGTAGCCGCATGGGCCCTGCCGCCCGAGCAGCGGTTCCGCCCGGTGCGCGGCTGGGCCGGGCAGCTCGCGGGGTTCAAGGACCAGTTCGACAACCCGCAGGTGATGGCGACCTGCGCCGTGGGCTTCGCGGTGCTGTTCTCGATGGTGGCGAGCTTCACCTACGCCAACTTCTATCTCGGCGCAGCGCCGTTCAGCCTGGGTCCGGCGCAGCTCGGCTCGGTGTTCGTCATCTACCTGCTCGGTGTGGTGGCGACGCCGGTCGCAACCCGGCTGGTCCTGCGGTTCGGACGTCGGCGCACTGTGCTGTTGGCGGCGGTGGCGGCGGTGGGCGGGCTGATGCTGACCCTGGTGCCATGGCTGCCCGCGATCCTGGTCGGGCTGGCCTTTGTGGCGGCCGGCATCTTCACCGAGCAGGTACTGTCGCTGGGCTATGTCGCAATGGCCGCCCGGCGGTCACGGTCCACGGCGGTCGGGCTCTATGTCACGTGCTATTATATCGGCGGCAGCCTCGGCGGCATCCTGCCGGCCAGCATCTGGCGTCACCTCGGCTGGCATGGCTGCGTGGCGCTCGTGCTGGCGGTTCAGGTGGCCGCGACGGTGGTGACGCAGATCATCTGGCCCCGCCATCCGGGTTTACCTTCAGCCGCCGCGCCCTAACTTTAGTCCGAAGCAGCAGCGGAACTCGCCAGCATGAACGTCTACGTCGACCCGTCCTTCGAAAAGTTCGCCATCGGCCAGCCGGTCTCCCGCAAGGAGGACCCGACCCTGCTGCGTGGCGAGGGGCGCTACACCGACGATCTTAATTTGCCGGGCCAGCTTCATGCGGTGGTGGTGCGCAGCCGTTACGCGCATGGCCACCTGCGGGGGATCGATGCGGCCGAGGCGCGTGCCATGCCCGGCGTGCTCGGCGTGTTCACCGCAGCCGACCTGGCCCAGGGCGGCATCGGCCTGATGCCGGCGTCGCAGGGCAAGAACGCCGACGGCTCCGCGACGCCCCGGCCGCCGCAAAGGGCGCTGGCGGAGGCCAAGGTGCGCTATGTCGGCGATCCGGTCGCACTCGTGGTGGCGGAGACGGCGCAGCAGGCGCAGGACGCTGCCGAGGCGGTGCTGCTGGATATCGATCCGCTTCCCGCAGTGACCAATGCCCGTGCGGCGGCCGAGCCGGGCGCACCTCTGCTGCACGACACGGCGCCGGGCAACCTGGCGATGACCTACCATCACGGGGACGGCGCCGCGGTGGCCGCCGCCTTCGCCGCCGCGGCGCACGTCACCCGGTTGCGGATCAGCAACAGCCGGATCGTCGTCAGCGCGATGGAGCCGCGTTCGGCCATCGCCGACTATGATGACGCAAGCGGTCGCTACACGCTGCGGGTCGGTTGCCAGGGCGTGTTCGGCCTGCGCGCCGCGCTGAAGGACGTGCTGGGGGTACCGGTGGAGCAGGTCCGCGTGCTGACCGGCAATGTCGGCGGGTCGTTTGGCATGAAGGCGTCGGTTTATGCCGAATACCCGGCCCTGCTGTATGCCGCCCGCGCGCTGGGCCGCCCGGTGAAGTGGACGGACGACCGCTCCGACAGCTTCCTGTCGGACAGCCATGGGCGGGACCACGAGGTCGACGCGGCATTGGCGCTGGACGCCGAGGGCCGCTTCCTGGCGATCCGCGTCGAGGGCTTCGGCAACCTTGGCGCCTATCTGAGCAACGCGACGACCCTGCCGCCGACGGTCAACACCATGAAGAACATGATTGGGGTCTATGCGACTCCGCTGATCGAGGCCTCGGCGAAGTGCGTGTTCACCAACACGACGCCGGTCGGCCCGTATCGCGGCGCGGGGCGGCCCGAGGGCAACTACTACATGGAGCGGCTCGTGGACGCGGCCGCCGTGGAGATGGGTATCGACCGGGTGGAACTGCGCCGCCGCAACCACATTCAGCCGGATCAGATGCCGTATAAGGCGCCGTCCGGCATGGCGTATGACAGCGGCGACTTTCCGGCAATCCTCGACAAGGCGCTGGCGATGGCGGACTGGGACGGGTTCGCGGCCCGGCGCACCGAGAGCCGCCGCCGGGGCAAGCTGCGCGGGCGCGGCGTCGGGCAATACCTTGAAGTCACCGCGCCGCCGCAGCAGGAGATGGGCGGCATTCGTTTCGAGGCCGACGGGACGGTGACGATCATCACCGGCACCCTGGACTATGGCCAGGGCCACGCGACGCCGTTCGCCCAGGTGCTGTGCGACCGCCTGGGCATCCCGTTCGACCGGGTGCGGCTGCTGCAGGGCGACAGCGACGAACTGATTGCCGGCGGCGGCACCGGCGGCTCCAAGAGCATGATGGCGAGCGGTGCCGCGATCGTGGAAGCGAGCGCCCTCTGCATTGAACAAGGCCGCAAGATCGCCGGGCACGCGCTCGAGGCCGCGGCGAGCGACATCGAGTTCGAGCACGGCCGCTTCGTGATCGCCGGCACGGACCGCGGCATCGGCATCCTGGAACTGGCAGGGCAATTGCGCGCCGGCCTGGCGCTGCCGCCGGACCTGCCGCGCACGCTCGACGTGCGGCACATCCACGAGGCGTCGCCCTCGGCGTTCCCGAACGGCTGCCATGTCGCCGAGGTTGAGGTCGATCCGGAGACGGGCATCACCGAGGTCGTGCTCTACAACATGGTCAACGACTTCGGCGTGCTGGTCAACCCGATGCTGGTCGAGGGACAGGCGCATGGCGGCATCGTGCAGGGCATCGGCCAGGCGCTGATGGAGGCGACGG
>CAXTJW010000100.1:0-10580 GCA_964244305.1 uncultured Acetobacteraceae bacterium | reverse complement strand
AGTTCCTGCTGGTGATCAGCGGCGCGGGCCGGCTGGAGTGCGAGGCCGGCAGCGTCCCCTTACGTCCCGGCACCGCCATCCGTTTCGCACCGGGCACGTGGCACAGCGCGGAGTTCACCGCCGACACCGTACTGACCGAGTTCAACCTGGCTTAGGCGGCACGGGTCAGGATAACCCCGAGCGCCACCGCGCCGAACGCGATGCAATAGACGCCGAACGGGTTCAGGCCGGACTGCTCGTGCTGCCGGAAGTAGCGCATCAGGAACGCGGTGCTGAGCCAGGCGACGATGCCGGCGACGACGGCCGCGATCGCCGCGGTCTGGAACACGCCGGGGGGCACGCTCTCGTGCAGCAATTTCGGCACCTCCAGCACGGTCGCGCCCAGGATGATCGGCGTCGCGATCAGGAACGAGAAATGCGCCGAGCCCGCGTGGTCGACGCCGCGCAGCAACCCGCCGACGATTGTCGCACCCGACCGCGAGATGCCGGGAATCAGCGCGAGGCACTGCCAGAGGCCGATGACCACCGCGTCGACGACGCCGAGGGTCGCCATGGGCCGGGCGTCGATGGTGCGGGTGCGCAGCCGCTCAGTGGCCAGCAGCATGACGCCGTTCACAATAAGAAAACTGGCGGCGACCACCGGCGAGCCGAATAGCCCGCGCACGAATTTCTCGAGCACGAAGCCGATGACGACCGCCGGAATCGTTGCGATGACGATCAGCATCAGGGTGCGCCGGCTCTCCCGGGTGCGTTGCGGGCCGGATGTGCCGAGCACGCCCTGCGCCAAGGCCAGCCAGTCGCGCCAGAAATATGCCAGCAGGGCGACCGCGGTGCCGAGGTGCAGCAGGACGAGGAACGGCAGGAACTCGGGGGACCGCTGGTTGATGGCCCAGTTGACGAGCGACGGCAGGATGACGGCATGCCCGAGGCTGCTGACAGGGAACAGCTCCGTCGCACCCTGGAGGATGGCGATCATTACGGCGTGCAGGGTGTTCATGCGGCTCTCCGGTTTGGGCCGGAATAGGCCGCGACGGCAAGACGGGTCAACCCGGCTGCGGCGCCCGGATCAGGTCGCGATATGCGGAAGCGCCGCCGTCGCGCCCGACGCTGCAGCATAGGACGCGTCGTGCAACGGTCAGCGCGGCGCCGGTTGCTCCAGGAAGCCCTGCACCGCCGTAAACAGCTGCATGCGGTTCTTCTCCATGATGACGCTGTGGGTGCCCTCGCCGATGAGGACATACTGCTTCCACGGCGCGCCGGTCAGCAGCGGGAACAGCGCCTGCGACATGTAGGGCGGCGTGTCGCGGTCCCACTCCGCCTGGATCATCAGCGTCGGCGCGGTGATTTTGGCCGGGTCGTAGGTCGCCTGTTCCGACATGTAGTAGCCGCGGATGTCCTGGATGACGCCGTTCGGCGCGCGCAGCGCTGGCGGGTTCGCCGCAGTCGCCTTTGGGTCGGTCGCCCACGTCGCCTGCTGCCACCGGTCGAACCAGCCCGGCGGAATCAGCGACGCCTGCTTGTCGGCCGGCACGCCAGTCATCCAGCGCTTCATCGCCGCGTCGGCCGTCACCATCCGGTATGCGCCGAGCTTGGCCGCGTCGCCGGTGGGAGCCGTGTCGTGCGACAGCCAGACCGGCGCATACAGCACCAGCCGGTTGACCTTGTTGGGCTGCTCCGCCGCGAAGCCGCCGGCGATCGTCGTGCCCCAAGACCAGCCCATCACGTCGAGCTTGCCGAGGTGCCGCCGCGCCAGCACCCAATCAACCACGGCGCCGTAATCCGCGACCGCCTGGGCGGTGTTTTCCACTGGCTGGCCCGCCTCGGCTGCTTGCTCCATGGCCGCCGGCCGCGTCGACCGCCCATAGCCGGGCAAATCGAGCAGATACACGTCGAAACCGTGCCGGGCGATGCTGTCCATCCACGACGTCCCGCCGAGCTCCAGGTCGAAGGCGGTACTGGCCGGGTAGGTCGCGCCGTGCACGAAGACCAGGGTGCGGTCGGGTGTGAAGTGGGTCATCCCGGCCGGCCGCTTGTTGCGTACGTAAATTCTCAATCCGGCCTGCGGCGAGGCGACCATCGCCTCCTCGGTGACCAGCTTGGCCGGCTGCGCCTGGGCGCATGCGCTGGCGGCGACACCCAGCGCGAGCGCCGCTGCGAAAAGGGACTGGGTCATGGCGTTTCCCCGACGATGCTGTTTTGCCGCAGTCTTAGCCGTCGCGGCATCGCTGTCCACCCTGCTGGGAAATGCGGGTCAGGGCCGCCCGGCGCCGCGGGTGTTGGTGTAGATCGCATAGAGCGTATGCGACGCGCATAGGAAAAGCCTGGCGCGGTTGCGGCCGCCGAAGGTCAGGTTCGACACCGTGAACGGAACCTTGATGCGGCCCAGCAGCGTGCCGTCGGGGGCGATGCAGTGCACGCCGTCGGCGGCGCTGCTCCAGATGCGTCCGGCCTCGTCGCAGCGGAACCCGTCCGCGAAGCCCGGCGCAACCGCATGGAACACCCGGCCGTCCGACAGGCGCGCGCCGTCGTCCAGCACGTCGAACACCCGGATGTGCTGCACGGGGTCGGCGGCGAACTGCTTCCCGCTCTCGGACACATACAGCAGCGTCTCGTCCGGAGAAAAGCACAGCCCGTTCGGTCCATCGAAATCCGCCGCCATCACCCGCAGGCTGCCGTCGCGCGGGTCGAACCGATACAGCGCCGGCGGCAGCTCCGGCACCTGCTTGCCGCCCTCGTAGTCCGTGTTGATCCCGTAATGCGGGTCGCTGAACCAGATGGTCCCGTCGGAGCGGCAGACGATGTCGTTGGGGGAGTTCAGCCGCTTGCCCCGGTAACGGTCGGCCAGCACAGTCATGCTGCCGTCCAGCTCCGTCCGCATGATGCAGCGGTCCCGGTGCGAGCAGCCGAGCAGCCGCCCCTGCCGATCCCGCGTATGCCCGTTGGCAAAGCCGGAGGGCTGGCGGAAAACCGACATGCCGCCGCCTTCGGTCCAGCGCATGATGCGGTCGTTCGGAAGGTCGCTGACCAGCAGGCAGTCATGGTCGGCGAACCAGGCCGGCCCTTCGAGCCAGGCGAACCCCTCACCGAGCTTCAGCAACGGCGCGTTCGGCAGCACCAGGCGATGGAACTGCGGATCGTGGACGTCGAAGATGGACATGTTATTTCGTGTGGCACGGCGTGCGTTGCGGCGGTGTGTGCAGTTGCACCGTCATCAGCACCGCCGGCTCATTGCCGATGGTGCCGGAGCGGTGGCCGCGCTTGCCGTCCCTCGTCGTGCAGCCCTGGTCCTCGCCCAGCGAGAACTCGCCCGGTCCTTGCTCAATGCGGATGCCGTCCATGCTCTCGACCCACCAGCGGCCGGATAGCACAACGATCCATTGCGGCGCCGGGTTCTCGTGCCAGTCGCCGATCCAGCCGACCGGCTGCACGGTGACGACCACGGTCGACTCCAGGCGCCGGTGCTTGTTGTTCCATTGCGGTGCAGCGTTGCCGACGCCTTTCAGCTCGAATTCCGTCAGCGAGCAGCGCTGCTGGTGGCTGATGCCGTCCCCGTCGGTCCACAGGTGCCAATAGGGGATGCGGGGCTTTGGGCCGGATTGATCGGGCATGGGCGTCTCCGTGGTGCCATGGCGCAGGGTGCCGTCCGGGCGTTCGGTCCATCGTATGGCGTGAAAACTCGGCAGGGCAGCCCCCAAGAAATGCCGTCGCGCCAGGATCGTCAAAACCTTCATCAGGCAGGAGGCGTCAGGCTCCCAGCGGCAGCAGCTCCGCAAGCGTCACGGGACAGGCTGCCGGAACCGGCAAGGGTTGCTGCCCGTCGTTGGTCTCAGGCAGGCGGTCGAGCGCGTCCGCATACAGCTCGGCAAGATCGATCCTATGGCGCATCGACGGCGTGTAGCTTCGGCGTGCATCGCGGCGGAAACCGCGGCCCTCGGCCTGCCAGTGCGGCAGGTCGCGGGATGAGGGCCATGCCGCGCACTCGAGATCGTGCAGCAGCGCCTGCACAATAAGCGATCGGACGGCGTTGAACTCGCTGCGGCCCACGCTCTCGATTTCCTCGATGATGTTGGCCCAATCAGGCGGCTCATTGCCCGGCGTGCCGGCCGCATTCTGGCGCAGCAGCCGTGCTTGATGCTCGGACCATTCCATCACGTCGGCGGTGTAGAGGTCGCCCATCGTCAGCCCCCGTGGATCGCGTCGCTGCTCAACACCATGATATGCCCGTCCGGGTCGCGGCGCACCATCACGCCGACGCCTGGCAACGGCCCGCCAGACCACAGCAGCGTCACCCAGTCGGTAACGGTCGCGTTGGCCGCAGTCGGCGGGGCAGGGCGGCCGGGCTGTGCGTAGGCCAGCAATTCCAACCCGGCGCCTTCCGTGCTGCGTGGGCGCAGGCCTGTCACACGCACCTGCGCGCCGGGCACGCCGTCGAGCCTCGACTGCGCCTTGCTGTCGTTCAGCGAGCGGGCGGCCACCCGGAACCCGAGCCTGCGATAGAAGCGCAGGCTACGCGCCGTCGCCTTCACCGCCATAGCGCTGTGGTCGATGCCGAGGAACGGCCCGGCTCCCGTCCTCGACCGCTGCTGCCAGACCGGGCGGCCTTGGCCCGGCGGGAACTGCAGCAGCTCCAGCGGATGGCCGTCGGGATCGCGGAACTTGAACGCGACGACGCTGCCGTTGCTGGGGGGCAGCCGCTCGGGGCCGTGCGTGGAGATCGGCAGCGGGGACTTTTTCTCCAAGTGCCGGAACGCAGCCTCCATGTCGTCGACGATGATCGCCAGGTGCTGGAACCAGAGGTCGTCGCTCCGGCTATGCGGCGGATATGGCGCGCCTGGCGGGTCGAACCGCACCAGCGCGATCTCCTCCGCGCCGAGCCGCATCACCACGCATTCGGAGCTGGCGCCGGAGATGCCGAGCAGGCCAGCGAGCGCCGTGTCGCCGGGGCCGCGCCCGATGCGCCGGAACCCGAGGCCGTCGCGGTAGAACGCCTCCGCCCGGTCGAGGTCGGCCACGACCCGGCTGATGCGGAGGACGCGGATCGCGCGCCCCTTGCGCCCGAACGCCAAGACCAGCGATGCCCCCGCAAACAGGGCCAATGCGCCGCGGGCAGCGATGCGCATCCCCGTCAGGCGACCAGCCGGCTTTTAAGATGATCCGCCACCCGGAGCGCATTGGCGATAATGGTGAGCGTCGGGTTCACCGCGCCGATCGACGGAAAGAAGCTCGCATCGGTGACATAAAGGTTGTCCAGCTCGTGCGCCTTGCAGTTGAGGTCGAGCACGGACGCCATGGGATCGGTGCCGAACCGCAGCGTGCCGGCCTGATGCGCCGTGCCGTTCAGCGGAATGTCCTTGCCCAAGTATAGCCGCCGCTCGAGCAGTTGCGGCCAGGCGCCCATCGGCAGCACCATGGCCTCGAGCTTCGCCCGCAGCCGCAGCGCCGCCTCCTCCTTCCGCTCCTGCACGTCCAGCATGACCCGGTCGCCGTCGTAGTAGATGCGGTTCTCCGGTCGCGGCAGGTCCTCGCTCTGCAGCCAGAAGTCCATCGAGTGCTCGGCCATCTTGTCGAACGGCCAGTCGGGCAGCAGGTGCATGACGCCCGGCGCCGGCGCCTCGCCCCTGATCTGCTCGCCGTGCGAGGTCGCGCACATCTGGATCAGCCCGAGCGGGTATTCCCAGTCCGGCGCCCCGAAGTAGTAATCGCTGACCGCCAGCGTCTTCTGGAACACCGTATGGTTCGGCTCCTTCAGCAGCGCCATCACCACCGACATCGTGTGGCGGATGTAGTTGCGGCCCACCTGGTCCGACCCGTTGGCCAGCCCGCGCGGATGGGCGTCGCTACCCGACCGCAACAGCAGCAGCGCCGAGCTGAGCGCCCCGCAGGCGACGACCACGACATCGGCCGAGTATTCCTCCGCCTGGTTGTCGCGGACGACGTGCACCTTGCTCACGCTGCGGCCCGCCGCGTCGGTTTCGAGCCGGGTCACGTAGGCGCCGGTCCGCAGGGTGAAGTTCGGATGGTCGGCGAGGGCCGGGTCGACGCAGATCACCTGTGCATCCGCCTTGGCGTTGATCGCGCACGGGAAGCCGTCGAACGCGTCGCAGCGTATGCACGGGCTGTAGGTGGTGGCGCTGCCGTCGGGGTTCTGATCGAGCTTGATGCCCAGCGGCAGGTGGAACGGATGCAGCCCCTGCTTTTCCAGCACGTCGTTCAGTTGCTGGACCCGCGGCTCGTGCTTGATGGGCGGATAGGCGTAGGGGGTGCTCGACCACGGCTCGTTCGGGTCCTCGCCGCGCTCGCCGTGCACGTGATACAGCGCCTCCGCCTGGCCGTAATATGGCTCGAATGCGTCGTAGCCGAGCGGCCAGGCGGGCGAGACGCCATCGACATGCTGCACTTCGCCGAAGTCCTGCTCGCGCAGGCGCAGCAGCGCCGAGCCGTAGACTTTGGAGTTCCCGCCGACGTAGTAGTGCAGGCCCGGGTGGAACTCGGCGCCGTTGCCGCCATACCAGGTCTCCTTTGCCTGATATGCGCCATCGACGAATACGGTGCCGGCGTCCCAGTTCTTGCGTGAGCGCGGCAGGTAGCCGCCGCGTTCGAGCATCAGGATGCGCTTACCCGTAGGCGCCAGGCGGTGCGCCAGGGATGCGCCGCCGGGCCCGCTGCCGATGACGATCAGGTCGTAATGGTCCGTGGGCATGCGATCGGTCCTTCTTCGCGCGCTATGGACCGGAGGCGGCGCTCCGTTCCAGGGCTTGAGCAGGCTGTTCTACGCAGCTTGGTGCGCCGCTTTCCCGTTAACACGAAAGCGTGAACGGCTGGAGATTTGCCGACAATCGGTGGTTGCACTGCTTGCAGCGACCCTCGGCTATCGTGCTTACTCAAGGTCGGTGCGGCTATAAAGCCACGGCGAGGGATGGAGATAAGATTGTGAAACTAAAATCACTACTGTGTCATTCGACAGTGATGGCGCCGTTGGCAATTGCCGTGACTTTGATGGGCAGCCCGGCGCATGCAGCAGATGTAAAAAGCTACGACAGCAGCAAGCCCAGCTTCTGGCAGCATCCGCCGCCGGACTGGTTCCTGGGCGATGAGACCGTCGCGCAGAAGGGCCTGGCCCCTCCGGTCGGCCCGGCCACGCCGGCGCCGCTGTCCGAGCTGCAGGACAACCTGAAGAAGGTCAAGCTGCCGCCGGGGTTCAAGATCGAGGTCTATGCATCCGGCGTGCCCGAGGCACGGCAGATGGCATGGGGCAATGACGGCACGCTTTTCGTCGGCTCGTATAACGCGACGAACGTCTATGCCGTGATGGACCAGGACGGCAAGCACGTCGTGAAGACGATCCTGACGGGCCTTAACATGCCCACCGGGGTCTCCTTCCAGGATGGCTCGCTCTATGTGATCGCGATCGACAAGCTGCTGCGCTACGACAACGTCGAGGCGAACCTCGACCACATGCCCGCGCCGGTCGTCGCCTATGACGACATGCCGCCCTACGTCGCACATGGTTGGAAATACATCGTCGCCGACAAGGGCGGCAGCATGTACCTGCCATTCGGCCCTCCGTTCAACATCGGCATCCCGCCCACCAGCGTGTCGCAGATCCGCCACGTGGATCCGAAGACGGGCCTGGCCGAGATCGTCGCGCTGGGCGTGCGCAACAGCGTCGGCGGCGACATCGACCCGCGTACTGGCGACTACTGGTTTACCGAGAACGCGCGCGACTGGATGAGCGACGACGTGCCGAGCGACAAGCTGAACCACATCAGCAAGATCGGCCAGCATTTCGGCTATCCGTACTGCCACCAGGGCGACATGCCGGACCCGAAGTTCGCACGCGGGCATAAATGCGATGAGTTCACGGCGCCGGTCGTGAAGCTGGGCGCGCACGTGGCGCCGCTGGGGATGAAGTTCTACACCGGGAGCCAGTTCCCGGCGGAATACCAGAACAACATCTTCATTGCCGAGCACGGGTCCTGGAACCGCCATAAGTATCAGGGTGCGCGCATCGACCGCGTCGTCGTCGATGCGGACGGCAAGAACGCGCACCAGGAGGTGTTCGCCCAGGGTTGGCTTTCGGGCGATCAGGACTACTCGGGCCGTCCGACCGACATCCTGCAGGCCAAGGACGGGTCGCTGCTGGTGGCCGACGATTGGGCCGGCGCGATTTACCGCATCAGCTACGCCAAGTAGCTGCAAAGTAAAGGCGTGACGCCGCCCGTCCCGGTTCCGGGGCGGGCGGGCTGCTTTTGAACCAACTCGGGTTTTGCAATGCGAATGATATCGGCCCTGCTTGCGGCAGGGATTTGCCTTACGGCCGGCGCTGCGTCAGCAGCCGACATCGCCGCCGGGCGGGACCGGGCTGAGGCGTGCCAGGCCTGCCACGGCGCGCAGGGCGTGTCGGAGAACCCGGCGATCCCGTCGCTCGCCGGGCAATTGGACAAGTTCCTGCAATGGCAGCTCGTGTTCTTCCGGTCGGGCCGCCGGGCGAACGAGATCATGGGGCCCATGGCCGCCGACCTCACGGACGAGGACATCCGCAACCTTGGCGCCTATTTCGCCTCGCTGCCCGCCGGGCCGCCGGCCGTCACCGAGATCGACCCGGCCCGCCGCGAGGCCGGGCAGCAGATCGCCGAGCAGCACCACTGCGCCGCCTGTCACACGGATACGTTCACCGGCAAGCAGGGCGCGCCCGCCATCGCCCACCAGCATGGGGAATACCTCGCGAAGGCCCTCGCCGACTACCGTTCCAGCGCCCGGCCGAGCACCGGCGTCGCCGCCATGACCGAGGCCGCATCCGGCCTGAGCGACGAGGATATCGCGACGCTCGCCCAGTATCTGGAAGCCTATAAATGAACCGGTTCGCCTTTGCTGTCCTGCTGCTGCCGGTTTGCGGACCCGCCTTTGCCCAGTCGGCCTCCGAAGGTCCCGCGCTCGATCATCCGGACGCATTCGAGCGGGCATTCGCCGTCTCGACCTATTCGTTCGACGCCTGCGGAGACTCCCTGGGCGGGCGCCTATACCGCCGCGCGCTGGTCGAGAAGTTTGCTCACTGTCCGTTCACGCCGGCGGCACGGTCCCGCTTTCAGCAGCGCAGCCGCGCCGAGTTCGCCAAGAATCGGGACACGATGGCGAGCATGATTGAGGAGCATGGCGGCTTGCCCGTGCAGTTGGACGGCATGCCGATGACCTGCCACGAGCAGCAGGCCAGCGACGGCTACAAGCAGTTTCGCAGCGCGTTGGAGCAATACGCGCAGGGCAGCCTTTCAGCCGAAGCCATCATCACTGCACCGTGCGACGCGCCCGATATCGCCCCATAGCGCACGCAACCAATGCCCGGCCCGGAACGCTACCAGGGCAATGACGCTGAACATCGCTCGGACAAGTATTGGCACCGTCGTGGCGATCCGGCGCTATCCGGTGAAATCCATGGCGGCGGAGCCCCTGGATGCGGCGGAGCTGCACTGGACCGGTTTGCATGGAGACCGTCAGTATGCGTTCTGCCGGGCTACCGACAGCTCCGACTTTCCCTGGCTGACGGCGCGGATCGTGCCTGAGATGGTGCTGTACTCCGCCCGGTATGCCGATCCCTCGCAGCCCCGGCGCACCCGGCTCCATACCGTGGCCCCGGACGGCGCGGAGCATGACATCACGGATCCGGCGCTCCTCGCCAAACTGACGGAGGCCGCCGATATGCCGGTCCGGCTATTGCGGCTCGGCCGTGGAGCATTCGACGCGATGCCGGTCTCGGTCATCACCACGACAACCGGTGACGCCGTCGACGAAGTGCACGGCGCGCCGGTCGGGCTTGATCGGTTTCGCCCCAACTTGGTGATCCATCCGGACGATCCCGCTGAAACCGAGCGTGATTGGTTCGGCCGCACGCTGACGTTCGGCGAGGGGCCCGATCCGGCCGGGCTGCGCCTGGACTGGCCCATCCCGCGCTGTGCCATGGTCGCCATCGACCCCGGCACCGCCGCCCGCGACCCTGGCGTGTTGCGCACCGTGGTCCAGCGGTTCGGCAACAAGGTCGGCGCTTACTGCGCTGTCCAGGCGCCAGGCATGATCCGGGTAGGCGACCGGGTTTGGCGCTGAACGACGGGCAGCGAGCACGGCCGCAGCCGGGCATTTGCATTTCGACACGCAGAAGAGGATCAAGTATCGATGGCCATCAAGCTCGAGAAGCCGCCGCAGCCCGTCGCAAAAGGCCCCGAGGTCAACATCTCCGACGCGGGCAGCGCGCATGCTCCGTTCCTCTACTTCGAGCGGGCGTCCGCGTTCGGGCACTTCGAGGGCCTCGTTAGGATCACACTCGAATCCCAGCGCATCCTGCCGCACTCGACTGGCGGCGGCGTGACCGTGGACCGCGTGGTCAACGCGCACCTGAGAATGAGCATACCCGCGGCGCAATCGCTGCAGCGCGCGATTGAGAGCGCATTGCTGATGATCGCGCCGGAGAAATCGAAGAACTAGCTCCGTTCAGGACGCGCTGCGGCTCTGCGTCCGCAGCCGCTGGGCATACACATTCACCACCAGCGCCAGCAGCAGCACCAGCCCGCGGATCAGGATCTTGAGGAAGC
>CAXTJW010000099.1:5434-10882 GCA_964244305.1 uncultured Acetobacteraceae bacterium | reverse complement strand
CCCCGCCGGCCGGGGCGGAAGCCTGCTGCCGGCGGGATGGCTGAGCACGCACGGCAGCCAGATCGTCGACGACAAAGGCCGGATCGTCCGCATCGCGTCCATCGGCTGGTACGGCACGGACGGCCCGGCCGGCTACGCGCTGCAGGGCCTATGGACCGCGAGCTACCGCGTCATCTGCGACAGCATCGTCGCCGCCGGATTCAACACCGTCCGCATTCCCTGGTCGGACATAAACCTCGACGCGCGCCCGCTAAACACCAACGAAAGCGGCACGATCGACTTCAAGGCCAATAGCAGCCTGGCCGGCCTGACCACCTGGGAGATCTTCGCCGAGGTCGTCGAGTATGCTGGCCAAATCGGCCTCAAGGTCATCTTCGACCATCACACCAACGACGGAGGCGGCGGTCAGCAGCCGAACGGGCTGTGGTTCGACCGTGGCCCGGGCTCGAACGGAACGGATGGCGCCGGGCACTTCGGCACTGTTACCGCCGCTGCGTTCAAGGCGAACTGGCTGCGATTTGCCAGGCAGTATGCCGGCAATCCGACGGTGATCGGGTTCGATCTCGACAATGAACCCCATCGCGGCAACTGGGGCGCCGGGGGCCCGACCGACATCTGGGCGATGTATGTCGACGTGGGAAATGCGATCGGAGCGTTGGATCCCGGAGCGTTGATCATCTGCGAGGGCCTGCAGAACTACCGCGAGAATGCGCCCGAGGGCGACCTGCGGCCCGCAGCCGCGAAGCCGGTCGCGCTGCGTATTCCAAATAAGGTCGTCTACTCCGTACACTCCTACCCCTTCGAAATCAGCGCCTTTGCCCCGGACAGCGGCCCGGCTGCGGTCGAGCGCTATGAGGCGAACTGGGGTTTCATCGCGCGCCAGAACATCGCTCCGGTCTGGATCGGCGAGCTCGGCGCCAGCAACCCCGGGCCCGGCGGCAGCGCGCATGACTGGGCGGTGACGCTGCTCGACTACATGAACGGCTTCGACCCGCCGCTTTCCGGATCATGGTGGAACATCGGGTCAGAGGCCGAGGGCGCCAATCCAAACGGCCTACAAACCGCATGGGGCGTGGGGAACTACCGCCCCGAGCAGCTGCAGAGCACCGACCGGCTGCTATTCCGCCCATAAGGAAGCGACGCTGCTTTGGTGGCCTGATTTAGTAGGCTGGCACGGCCGCATTGTTTGCCGCTGCCCCTCGTCTTAGTCGTTGCTGTTCACCCAGGGTTTCGGCGATAGTATCGGCGGCCGTTCCCGGCCATCGCCGTCTGCTGCGCAAGGTGCGGAGGCCGTTCGGGTGCGGTGCAGGCGTGGGAAGCGAGTTCATCTGCCGTCCAGATAAAAACAATGCCGACCGGGGGGAAAAATGGCTGACGCAATCCAAGATTTCGACGCCGTCATAATCGGCGCGGGCTTTTCCGGCATGCACGCGCTGAAGTCGCTGAGGGACGAACTGGGGCTGAAGGTACGGGTCTACGAGGCCGGGGCAACCGTGGGCGGCACCTGGTATTGGAACCGCTACCCCGGCGCGCGCTGCGATTCCGACGCATACATCTACTGTTTCACCTGGGACAAGCAGTTGCTGCAGGAGTGGGAATGGTCCGAGCGCTATCCCGAGCAGCCCGAAATCCTGCGCTACCTCGAGCACGTGGCCCAGCGCCACAACTTGAAGCGCGACATGCAGTTCAGCACGCGGGTGACCGGCGCCGAGTTCAACGAGGCGTCAAACCTGTGGACGGTGCGCACCGACCAGGGCGAGGCGGTGACGGCGCGATACCTGATTGCGGCGGTGGGCAGCCTTTCGACCACGAACATGCCGCGGTTCGACGGGTTGGAGACGTTCGAGGGCAAGTGGTATCACACCAGCCAGTTCCCGCACGCCGGCGTCGACTTCACCAACAAGCGCGTGGGCGTGGTCGGCACCGGGGCCACGGCGGTGCAGGCGATCTCCGAGATTGCGCAGCAGGCCAAGCAGCTCACGGTATTCCAGCGTACCGCCAACTACTGCGTCCCGGCGCGCAACGGCAAGGTGGACCCGGAGCTGACCCGGGCGCGCAAGGCGGACTACGACGGCGTGGTCAAGCGGCTGCGCTCCTCGCCCTTCGGCCAGGAGCACTGGTTCATCCCCAAGTCGGTGCTGGAGGCGACGCCGGAGGAGCGGGAGCGCGAGTTCGACCGCATGTGGGACACGGGGGGCTTTGCCTTCTGGCTCGGCAACTACCAGGACATGTTCTTCAATCAGGAGGCCAACGACCTCTGCGCCGACTACATCAAACGCAAGATCCGCAAGACCGTGAAGAACCCGGCCGTTGCCGAGCGGCTGATCCCCAAGGGCTACGCCTACGGCACCAAGCGGCAGCCGCTGGACACTAACTATTACGAGACCTTCAACAAGGATAACGTGCTGCTGGTCGACGCCGAAATGGACGGCGGCATCGAGGCCGTGACCGAGACCGGCATCCGGGCCGGTGGCCGCGACTACGCGCTCGACATCATCGTCTTCGCCACCGGGTTCGACGCGATGACCGGGCCGCTGAAGGCCTTGAACCTCAAGGGCCGCGGTGGCCGCAGGCTGGATGAGCAATGGGCGGACGGGCCGCACACCTATCTCGGCATCTCGGTCGCCGGGTTCCCGAACCTGTTCACCATCACCGGGCCGCAGAGCCCGTCGGTGCTGTCGAACATGCCGGTATCAATCGAGCAGCACGTGGAACGGGTCACCGACTGCATCGCCGCCATGCGCAAGGCGGGCAAGATCACGATTGAGGCGACGCCCGAGGCGGAGGAGCAGTGGGGCGCGCACGTCAACGAGGTCGTCGGCATGACGCTGATGACCGGCGCGAACTCCTGGTACATGAGCGCCAACATCCCCGGCAAGCCGCGCGCGTTCCTGCCCTATTTGGGCCCGGAGGGCGTCGGCGGCTACCGGAAGAAGTGCGACGAGGTGGCGGCAAGGGGCTACGAGGGGTTCGAACTGGCGTAGCGCGGCCGATACAGGAGGCGGGCCGCGACCCGCCCAATAAACCAATGGAGGCAACGTTGATCGATAACAGCTACTACTCGCAGGACGTGCACGGCCCGTACGAGCTGCACGACATCGGCAATCTCGAGCTGGAGGAGGGCGGCACCCTCCGCGGCTGCACGCTCGCCTACGCGACGTTCGGCACGCTCAATGCGGCGAAGGACAACGCGATCCTGGTCACGACCTGGTACTCCGGCACCAGCAAGATCATGGAGCAGGTGTATATCGGCCAGGGCCGCGCGCTCGACCCCGACAAGTATTTCATCATCGTCGTGAACCAGATCGGCAACGGGCTTTCGACCTCGCCGCACAACGCGCCGGCGCCGGGCGGGATGGCGAATTTTCCGCGTGTGCGGATCGGCGACGACGTGCGGGCGCAGCACAAGCTCCTGACGGAAAAGTTCGGCCTCACGAGCCTCGCACTGGTGGTCGGCGGCTCCATGGGCGCGCAGCAGACCTATGAATGGGCCGTGCGCTTCCCCGACATGGTGCAGCGCGCCGCACCCATCGCCGGCACGGCCAAGAACACCATGCATGATTTCCTGTTCACCGAAACGCTGATCGAGGCGATCACCTCCGACCCCGGTTTCAACAAGGGTTTCTATGCGTCGTCGACGGATGTGCGGGACGGCCTGCTGCGGCATGCCAAGATGTGGGCGGTAATGGGCTGGAGCACGGAATTCTTTCAGCAGGACCGGCACAAGGCGCTGGGGTTCTCGTCGATGGACGATTTCATCATCAACTTCATGAATGGCTATTTCGGCGTGATGGACCCGAACGACCTGCTGTGCATGGCGTGGAAGTGGCAGCGCGGCGACGTGAGCCGGCATACCGGCGGCGACCTACGGGCGGCGCTGGGCCGCATCAAGGCGCGGACCTTCGTGCTGCCGATGTCGTCGGACATGTTCTTTCCACCGTCTGATTGCCAGGCCGAGTGGCGGCTCATTCGCAACGCCGAGTTCCGGCCCATCGAAACCGTTGACGGGCACCTCGCGCTGTTCGGCGCCGACGCCGATGCCATCGGCCAGATCGACGGGCATTTGAACGAGCTGCTTTCGCTTGGTCCCGTCGCGGACTAACGGCGCCCGTCTCTGCCGCTAGCGTGTTCGAAGTGTCGAAGCCACGCAGCACCAGCAGCCGCCCAAGCGTGCCGATCTCCGTTCGCCAGCCGCCCAGCAGCGGCCCGGCCGCGCCCAAAGCGGAGACCCAGGCGCTCGCGCCGTCGGCCACCTCGCCGATCGCCAGGAGCGGACAGGCCAGGGTGGTCAGTTCATGGAACATGCATTGGTTCGCCTTGTCCTGGAGGTCTCAAGGCCGCCATGAGCCATGCGGCAGTTCCACGTCGCGGGTCGCGGCATCGAGGGCCTGCTGTAGCCCGTCTCGGTCGAGTGGAATGCAGTAAGCCGGTTTTGCCCGCTCGAACCGCCAGCTGTCCGCAAGCGGCCCGGTGTCCAGGGCCTCGAACCCGAACGCCTCGTGCAGTTCCGCCACCATGCGGTTGGCCCCCTTGTCATTCCCGGCGATCGGTAGCGCCCGCCGCCCGGAAGGAACGAGCACCCGCCGGTCGTCCGGCAGATCCCGGGCCAGGATTGCGTTGAATGCCTTGACAAGCCGAGCGCCCGGCAGGCGCGCCGATACGAGGTCGCTGGTTGTGGTGCTCCGCGCATCTAGCGCCGCAATCGCGCCATCGCGTTCCGGATAGTAGTTCATGGCGTCGATGACGACCTTGCCGGCCAACGCCGAGATCGGAAGACTGTCCAGGGCCATGAGCGGAACGGCCAATATGCAAAGCTCACCGAAGCCGGCGGCCTGATCCAATGTTCCGGTCGTGCAGCCGATCTCCGCTGCAAGCCCGGCCAGAGCGTCCGAGTGCCTCGAGCTGAGCATCACCTCGTGGCCCCGGTCCACCGCGAGCTTTGCCAGCGCGCCGCCGATCAATCCCGCGCCGAGTATACCGATCTTCATGCTGGTTCTCCCATTCATCGTCACTGAAGCTGGGACTGACAGGCCGCCTGGATTAGCTGTGCATCCGGCGCGTGTTTCGAAACCCGGAGTAGCGAATGGCGGACAGGCTGACCGAGATGGAGGCGTTCCTGCAGACCGCAGAAGCCGGATCCTTCGCGACTGCGGCCTCCCGGCTTGGCGTGTCGGCGCAAATGGTCGGCAAGCACGTCGCCGCCATCGAACAACGGCTCGGCACCCGGCTGCTGAACCGGTCGACCCGGCGCCAAAGCCTCACAGAGGCCGGGCGCCTTTACCTGGAAGGGTGCCGGCGCACGTTGGCCGAGGCGGAGGCAGCGGAAGCGAGTGTCGCCGCACAAGCGAGCACGCCGCGCGGCACGCTGCTAGTCACGGCCCCGGTGGCGTTCGGCACCATGCGCCTGGTGCCGGAGGCGACGCGCTTCCTGGCGCGCTACCCCGAGAT
>CAXTJW010000099.1:0-5334 GCA_964244305.1 uncultured Acetobacteraceae bacterium | reverse complement strand
GCACCATGCGCCTGGTGCCGGAGGCGACGCGCTTCCTGGCGCGCTACCCCGAGATCAGCCTGCGGTTCGAGCTGACTGATCGGCGCGTGAACCTAATTGAGGAAGGCTTCGATGCCGCGATCCGGATCGGCCGGCAGCCAGACTCCGCCCTGGTGTCGCGCACGCTCGCGCCCTATCGCCTCGTGCCATGCGCCTCTCCCGACTACGTCGCCCGCCGCGGCCTGCCGCTGCACCCCGCCGAACTGCGTGGGCACGATTGCCTGGACTACGTGTTCCCCACACATCCCGCGCCACCCCTTTGGCGCTTTGAAGGGAAGGCAGCCGCGGTCACGATTGAGCCCGCCGGCCGGCTGTTTGCCAACGACAGCCGTGCGCTGGTCGAGGCGGCGCTACGCGGCTGCGGGATCATCCTGTTGGCCGAGTTGCTGCTGGCCGAACACCTGGCCGCCGGGCGCTTGGTGCGCGTGTTGCCGGACTACACCGGCCCGTCGCGGCCGATGCTCCTGATATTCGCGGCGCGCCAGGCGCAGGCCGCGAAGCTTCGGGCCTTCCTCGACTGGGCGGGCGAGACTTTCGTGCCCGGCTGAGGGAAGCGACTGAAGCCGATCGTTCACTCGGAAAACGGCGAGCGTCGAACGATTGGACGTCATGGGCGGGTGACTGCCGCGACATCAAACTTCCAAGTGTCTGCTGCCGAGCGTGTCTGATCGAGCCTTCATCGGCCGCCTTGAGCCAAAGCGGTCCCGGCGGAAAGCAGGTGGTTTGGCCCGTCCCCCGCGCTTGCTCGGCAACCAGTCAAAACCTTTGTGCGGAGACGCTAGTTGGACGGCGGATAGCCCCGCGCCAGCCGCATCTGCCGCAGCCACGCGAGCGAGAGCCGCATCGGCCCGACCGGGCGGTGGCCGAGCGCCCGCATCGCGCCGCCAACGGCAAACAGCTCGCGGTGGCTCGCGAACACCCGGGCGAACGCGGGCCAGAGCCCAAGCGTCGGGTCCCATGCGCCGATTGCCTCGGCCCCGGCGCCGTTGACCTCGATGATGGTGAACCGCCCCGCCTGCAGCTCGGCCGCGGAGGCGAAGCGGACGTCGAACCGGCCGGCGTGGAAATTCCCCATGCCGCGCGCGATCATGTGCACACGCGCGAGCAGCGCCGGGGTGGACAGATCCGGCGCGTCCTCATACCGCGCACCGACCCGCAGGCTGTGCACGGTGGTGAGCGGGACGATTTCCTCCAAGGCCGGCACCCGGTCGGCATCGATGACTGCGGCATGGCGCGGCCATCGCGGGTCGGCTCTGAGCAGTTGCCTCAGCGTATGCCGCCCATCGCCGTGGACAGCCGGCCCGTGGCGCAGGGTGACGCCGAGGCTGGCGCTGCGCTGCTGCCCCGGCCAGCGGCGGTAGAGCAGCCCGGCCTCATGCGGGCCCGGTGCCAACGGCTGCAATAGGATGACCGCATCCGCCGGCATGGCGGACTGATACGCCACGAGCGCCTCCGCATCGTCGACCCGCCGCACTCCGTAGCCGCACCAGCCGACATCCGGCTTGGCGACCAAGGGGAACTCGATGCCGGCCCGCCTGCGCGCCGCCTCGATATCCTCATGCGGCCGGACCGCCGCGGTGGGCGCGACCCAGGCGGCGTGCTCGGGCCGGATCAGGCGCAGGCAGCTCAGCTTGCCTTCGCCGGCAAGGCCGCCCGTCAGGATGTCGGGATTGGCGGCGCTGGGCAAAGTCAGGCTGCGGTGGCGTATGGCGAGCAGGAACCAGTGCAGGACGAGAGGAATACATAGCGCCCATTTCGGCAGGCGCTCGAACAGGCTGCGGCGGGGAGTTGGCATGCACGATTGAACGTTTCGTGCTTTGGAAGGTTCTCGGCCGGCAGCCCGGGCGCGTCAGTCCGCAGGCGCTGCCAAGTCCGGCCCGATATCGAGCCCTATATCGAGGATCGCCGCGCTGTGCGTGAGCCAGCCGATCGAGATCAGGTCGACGCCCGTCTCGGCGATCTGCCGCGCGGCCTCCGGCGTGACGCGGCCGGACGCCTCGGTAATGGCCCGCCCGTCGACCCGGCGCACCGCCTCCGCCAGTTGAGCCGCCGACATGTTGTCGAGCAGCACGACATCGACCCCGACCGACAGCGCCTCGTCAAGCTGCGCCAGCGTGTCGACCTCGAGCTCGATCTTGACCAGATGCCCAGCGCGGCTGCGGGCCAGTGCCAGCGCCTGCGTCACCCCGCCGGCAAGCGCCACGTGGTTGTCCTTGATCAGTATCGCGTCGTCGAGGCCGAACCGATGGTTCGAGCCGCCGCCCACGCGCACCGCGTATTTCTCGATGGCACGGAGCCCGGGCGTGGTTTTCCGCGTGCAGGTGATGCGCGCCCGCGTATGCGAGACCGCCTGCGCCACTGACCGCGTCGCGCTGGCGATACCGCTCAGGCGGCCGAGGAAATTGAGCGCCGTTCGCTCGCCGGTCAGCAGCGCCGCCGCTGGCCCCTCGATGGTGGCGATGACCGATCCCGGCCCGACGTCGCTGCCATCCGGGCAGGCCACCACGAACCGCATCTCGGGCGCCAGGAGCTGGAAGGCGAGCCGTGCCAGCGAAAGCCCGGCCACGACGCCGGGCTGGCGCGCGACCAACCGGGCCTCGGCCATCAGCCCCGGCGGCACGATCGCCTCGGTGGTCAGGTCGCCGGCGCGGCCGAGGTCCTCCAGCAGCGCCGCCCGCACGAGCGGCTCCAGCATCAGGTCCGGCAGCGGATGGATGTGCGTCATGGCGTTCTCTCGCATGTCAGGCGGTCCTCAGCATCTGGTCTGGCCCGCGGTGTTGGACCGGAAGCCGTGCATCCTGGACGGCATCGCGTCTAAAATCGCGCCCGACATCACGCTCCGGGTAGTCGGTTCGGAAATGGCTGCCGCGGCTCTCGGTCCGGCGCTGCGCCGCGGTGACGATGGCCTGGGCGACCAGCGCCGGGTCGGACGCTGCACCATCTTGTTGGATCAGCGCATCCAGCCGGTCCGCCGCCCCTGCGAGCCCGTCGCCGTCGCGCAGCACTCCTGCCGCAGCGGACAGGATGGGCCGAACCAGCGCAGCGTTCGCCGGAACCAGATCGTGTGGGACAGTAAAACGGCGCAGCGCATTCCGCGTCGAGCGGCGGGCGCCACATCCGACGATATCCTCCGCCACCCAGCCGGCCATGACGGCGGCCTCGAGCAGCGAGTTGCTGGCGAGGCGGTTGGCCCCGTGCAGCCCGGTGCACGCGACCTCGCCCGCAGCCCATAGCCCGTCCACGCTGCTCCGCCCGGAGGCGTCGGCGGCGATCCCGCCCATGTGGAAATGCGCTGCCGGACGGATCGGGACCGGCTCGGCCACAGGGTCGACCCCGGCCCTGCGGCAGACGGCGGTGATCCCGGGGAATCGCTCGGCAAAGCGCGGCCCCAGCGCCGTGCGCGCGTCGATGAACACGCGGTGGCCGAGCTGGATATGCCGCCACACCGCACGGGCCACGACATCGCGCGGCTCCAGCTCCGCCCGCCCCTGCCCGGCCATGAAGCGCGTGCCGGTCTCGTCGATCAGGGTCGCGCCCTCGCCCCGCACCGCCTCGCTCACCAGCGGCATCGGGTCGGCGCCGATGTCGAGCGCGGTCGGGTGGAACTGGACGAACTCCATGTCCGCAAGTTCGGCGCCGGCACGCGCGGCCATCGCGAGGCCCAGGCCGATCGCGCCTCGCGGGTTGGTGCTGTGGGCAAACAGGCCGCCGATGCCGCCCGTCGCCAACACGACGCGGCTGCTGCGCAACATGGCGGTCCGGCCGTCCCGGACCACGATGACGCCGCAAACCGCGTTGTCCTCGACCATCAGGCGCCGGGCCTGCACGCCCTCGACCACCAGCACCGACGGGCTGCGCCGGACCGCGTCGATCAGCGCCCGCATGATCGCGGCGCCGGTCGCGTCGGCGGCATGGACGATGCGCCGGCGGCCATGCGCCGCCTCAAGCCCCAGGCGCAGCGCGCCCGCGCCGTCCTGGTCAAAGGCCACGCCGAGCGCCAGGAGCCGGGCCACGACATCGGGGCCCTCGGCCACCACGCGGGCCGCTACGCCGGACGCGCACAGGCCGTCGCCGGCAGCGATCGTGTCCTGCAAATGCAGTTCCGTGCTGTCGTCCGGCCCGACCGCGGCGGCGAGGCCACCCTGCGACCAACCGCTCGCGGCGCCCTCCCCGAGCGGCGCACCGGCCAGCACCAGCACCGGCATCGGCGCCAGCCGCAACGCGGTCAGCAGCCCCGCAAGCCCCGCGCCGACGATGATCGGACGGCCATCGTCGGGCAGGTCGCGCGCAGACCCGATCATAGCGCCAGCATCCGCTCGACCGACGCCCGGGCGCGCACGGCGATGGCCGGATCGATCGTCACCTCGTGCCGCATGTCCTCCAGCGCCTGGCGGATGTTGCCGAGCGTGATGCGCTTCATGTGCGGGCACAGGTTGCATGGCCGGATGAACTCGATGTCGGGATAATGCATCGCGACGTTGTCGCTCATGGAGCACTCCGTCAGCAGCACGACGCGGGCCGGGCGATGCGTGCCGACATAGTCGGACAGCCCCGCCGTCGACCCGGCGAAATCGGCCTCCGCCACCACATCCGGCGGGCACTCCGGATGCGCGAGCACGACCAGGCCCGGATGCTCCTCGCGCAACTGCCGGACCTCGGCGGCGGTAAAGCGCTCGTGCACCTCGCAGCGGCCCTTCCATGCGATGATCTCGACCTTCGTCAGCGCCGCCGTGTTCTGCGCCAAATATTCGTCCGGCAGCATGATGACGCGCGGCACGCCCAGCGCCTCGATGATGTGCAGCGCGTTGCCGGAGGTGCAGCAGACGTCGCTCTCGGCCTTCACCGCGGCGGAGGTGTTGACGTAGGTGACGACGGGAACGCCGGGGTAGCGCTGGCGGAGCAGGCGCACATCGGCCGCGGTGATCGACTCCGCCAGCGAGCAGCCGGCCCGCAGGTCGGGGATCAGCACGCGCTTGCCGGGGTTCAGCAGCTTGGCCGTCTCGGCCATGAAGTGGACGCCGGCCATGACGATCACCTCCGCCTCGACCCGCACCGCCTCACGCGCGAGGGCCAGGCTGTCGCCAACGATGTCCGCGACGCAGTGGAAGATCTCCGGCGTCTGATAGTTATGCGCCAGGATGACGGCGTTGCGTTGCCGCTTCAGGCGCAGGATGGCGTCGATCTCCTCGGCGAAGGACGGCCACTCGATCGGGGGCACCACATGGCGGACGCGCTCATACAGCGGCGCCATCCGGTGCAGCATTTCGGTGTCGAGCATTGCATCACCCCAAGAGA
>CAXTJW010000098.1:0-10905 GCA_964244305.1 uncultured Acetobacteraceae bacterium | reverse complement strand
GCCTAGCCTGGCCCGAAGCCAACCTCGTTGCAGGTGGTTTCGAGCGCTCCGCTGCGACCGCCCATCGCCTTGCGCCAGTGCAGCGAGTCGAAATTGCGGGTCTCGTGCACCCGGTTGGCCTGGGCGCTGCAGCGGAACTCCGCCCACTCCAGGTCCTCGGGCAGCTCGGGATCGGGCACGTCCTGCAGGGTGGACTGCACCGGATCCTGGCTGACCCAGGCCTGGCGCACCCGGTCCAGCAGCGCATCCACCTGCCGAACGGCGCCCGGCAAGTCCGGCTGCGGCTCGTAGGCGGCGGTCCACGGGTTCCAGACCTCGAAATCGAAGCGGGCAGAGCCATCTGCTGCATCGTGCCGGATAATGCGTAGGGCGGGCCGGCTCATTATTATTCCTGCAGCTGTGCCGCCCTGTTATCGGCAGCCCTGCCGTCATGCGCAACTGTAAATCGAGGCGCACCCGCAAAGCTGAGGCAGAACAATATTGAAAATATCTCAACCAAACAGGTTTCGTATCGCGATCGTCGGTGGCGGCATCGCTGGGCTGGCCTGTGCCGCGGCATTGCATGGCGCAGGCACGCAGGTCACGCTGTTCGACAAAGGCCGCCGCATCGGCGGACGTCTCGCGACCCGGCGGACGAAGGGCCTGACGTTTGACCATGGCGCGCAGTATGCGGCCAGCCGCGATCCGGCATTCGCTGCAGTGATGTCGGCAATGGCGACGAACGGTGATGCGGCGCTCTGGCCGGCATCCGGGGACGGGCACTGGTGCGGCGTGCCCGGCATGTCTGCGCTGGCCGGGCATATCGAACGGCAGGGGATCGGCACGGTGCGGACGGTCCGGCACGTGGCGTTCCTGCATCCGCAGGCCGACGGCTGGATGGTGCGCCACCGGGATGCGGATGCGACGCCGCCGGGCTTGGTATCGGATTGCGGCGGCGAGCTTGCCGGGCCGTTCGACCGGGTGGCCGTCGCGATCCCGGCGCCTCAGGCCGCAGGGCTGCTGCGCCCGCATGGCTTTGCAAACGAGGCGGCGCGCGCCGGCATGGCGCCGTGCTGGGCCATGATGCTGGCCTTCCCCGAAGCCACGGCCGCGCCGGACGTCATGCGGCTGGACAGCGGCCCGCTCCGTTGGATCGCGCGTGACAGCTCCCGCCCCGGCCGCGCCGCGATACCGGAATGCTGGGTCGCGCAAGCCGGGCCGGAGTGGTCGCGCGAGCACCTGGAGGACCCGGCCGATGCAGTACTGGCAACGTTGCAAGCTGCTTTCCGGACCGCCACCGGGATCGACGCGACGCCGTCCTATGCCGCCGTGCACCGTTGGCGCTATGCCATTGCCGATGCGCCGCTCGGCGTGCCGGCATTGTGGGACGCCGCGTCCGGGCTCGGCGTCTGCGGCGACTGGTGCCTGGGCGCGCGGGTCGAGGCGGCGTTCCTGTCCGGCCAGGCGCTGGCGCGTATGATGGCGGGCTGAGGCCTATTTAGACGCCAGTTTATTCGGGCGATTAGTGAAACGCGCATTGCCCAGTCCGGTGCCGATCGTCATGACACCCCACCGCTCGACGTCTTGCATGAACGGCGCCTGGCTCAACCCCTGCACCACGGCGTCGTTGTGCATCACGATATAGGTCTCGTGATTGCCGATGCGCGGAATTGCCGCCCGTAGCCGGTCGGGCAGGTTGAAGTGTTCCTGCTCCCAGTTGCCCGGCAGATTCTGGCCGCCGCGCTTGATCGAGCCGTCGGAGGAGATCAGCCCAGGGCAGCCGATGGCGATGAAGGGCGCCAGCCGCAATTCGTCCTTGGCGGCGCGCTTGATCAGCCCGTTCAGCATGGCGACGATGCGGTCGACCGCATCGTCCCGGCTCGGCTTGTCGTCGCGGTGCCGCCACAATTCGCTCGTGTCGACGGCCGCACGGGATAGGTCCGGCGCGCGCTTCAGATTGAGCTCGACCAAGCCGGCGCGCACGTTGGTGCCGCCGATGTCCAGCGCCAGAATGCTGTCGTGCCCGGCGAAAATCCAACTCGGCGCCAGAAGCGCGCCGCCGATCAGCCCGGCCTCGTCGGGATGGTGCCGGATCGGAACCATCTCGATCTCGACGCCCTCGGACCGCAGCAGCACCGCAGTCCGCCCGATCGCCAGCTCGCCAACCCGGCTACCGCGCAACCCGCCGCCGACGACGATGCGCTGGGTGTCCTGCCATTCTTCCAACTTCAGGAACCGGCGAATGACGGCGGCGAACTCCTGCGCAAAGGCCTCGATTGCGCCATGCACGACCCCGGCCGCCTCTGGATCGCCATCCACCAGCAGCTTGTCCAGCTTGCGCTTGCTGATGTCCTTGCTGGGCTCGATGCCGATCGGGTCGTCGCCGTCCGCCGCGACCTGCCCGCGGATGTCGTCCAGCAGCGAGCGGAAGGCGCGGTTGCTGGCGCGGTCGCCGATGAAGCCCTCGCCGTCCTGCAGCTCGGCGTTGTAGGCATCAACCTTGACCGTCGTGAGGGTCGGGCCGCCATGCACGAATGCGAGCGACATCAGGAGTGCAGCGCAAATAGCAGCAGCGAGCCGCCGGTGACGGCGTAGGTGTCGCCGATCGCAAAGCTCTGCCGGTCGTCGCGATCGGGCACGTTGGTGTCGAACACCAGCTCCCAAGCCTTGCCGTTGGTGCACTCCGGCAGGGTGAACGTCACGAGGTCATGATGCGCGTTCAGCACGATCAGCATGGTCGTGTCGCTGCCGGGCTTGCGTATGCCGGTGGCCTGCGCGCGGCCGTCGATCAGCATGCCGAAACACTTCATGCCAGGGTCGTGCCAATCCCGGTCCTCCATCTCGGCGCCGGACGCGTTGATCCAGGTGACGTCCTTCACATCCAATGCGTCGATCGTCGTGCCGGTGAAAAAGCGGCCGCGGCGCAGGATGGGGTAGTCGTGCCGCAGCCGGGTCAGCCGCTGCACCAGCGCGACCTGGGTCTGCGCCCACTCCGGCAGCTCCCAATCGAACCAGCTGATCTCGTTGTCCTGGCAATAGGCGTTGTTGTTGCCCTTCTGGGTGCGACCGAACTCGTCGCCGGCCAGGATCATCGGCGTGCCCTGCGACAGCAAAAGCGTGGCCAGCATGTTGCGCATGTGGCGGCGGCGGCACTCGTTGATGTCCTCGTCGTCGGTCTCGCCCTCGACGCCGTAGTTCAAGCTGTAGTTGCTGCCGCTGCCGTCGCGGCCGTCCTCGCCGTTGGCGGCGTTATGCTTGTCGTTGTAGCTCACGGCGTCGTGCAGGGTGAAGCCGTCATGGGCGGTGATGAAGTTCACCGTCGACCACGGCTTGCGGCCGCGCTTGTTGAACATGTCCGCCGACGCCGATAGCCGCGCCGCCATCGCCGAGGCCATGCCCTCGTCGCCTCGCCAGAACCGCCGCACGTCGTCGCGGAACTTGTCGTTCCACTCCGCCCAGCCCGGCGGAAAGCCGCCCACCTGATAGCCGCCGGGCCCGCAATCCCAGGGCTCGGCAATCAGCTTCACGCTGTTCAGCACCGGGTCCTGCCGGCAGGCGTGCAGGAAGCCGCTGCTCTCGTCGAAGCCATGCTGCTCGCGCGCGAGGATGGTGCCGAGGTCGAAGCGGAAGCCGTCGACGTGCATCTCCTGCACCCAGTAGCGCAGGCTATCCGTCACCATCTGCAGCACGCGGCTATGCGACAGGTTAAGCGTGTTCCCGGTGCCGGTATCGTTGATATAAAAGCGTTTTTGATCCGGCAAAAGACGGTAGTACGACGCGTTGTCGATGCCCTTGAACGACAGGCTCGGGCCGCGCTCGTTGCCTTCGGCCGTGTGATTGTAGACGACGTCGAGGATCGCCTCGAGCCCCGCGTCGTGCAGGTGGGCGACCATCTCCTTGAATTCGGCATGGGCGAAGGCCGGCTTGCTGGAATAGCGGGGATCCGGCGCGAAGAAGCCGATGGTGTTGTAGCCCCAGTAGTTGGTCAGCCCCTTCTCCATCAACGTGCTATCGTTGATGAAGGTATGGATCGGCAGCAGCTCGACGCTCGTGACGCCCAGGCGGCAGATCCAATCCACGACCTCCTTGCTCGCCATGCCGGAGAAGGTGCCGCGGAGCGACTCGGGTACGGCAGGATGGTTCTTGGTGAAGCCGCGGACGTGGGTTTCGTAAAGGATCATCTGTTCCCACGGCACGTCCGGACGCCGGTCGCGCAGCCAGGTGAAGGCCGGGTCGATGACGACGCATTTCGGCATGTTGGCCGCGCTGTCCCGCTTGTCGAAGGTCAGGTCGTCGCCGGTCTCCAGCCGGTAGCCGAACACCTCGGGACCCCAGACCAGCTCGCCGACATGGCCCTTGGCGTAGGGGTCGAGCAGCAGCTTGTTCGCGTTGAAGCGGTGTCCGGCGTTGGGATCCCAGGGACCGTACACGCGGTAGCCATAGACGGTGCCGGGCCGGGCGTCGGGCAGGTAGCCATGCCAGATCTCATCCGTGTATTCCGGGAGCTCGATCCGTTCCAGCTCGGTGCGGCCCTCCTGGTCGAACAGGCAGAGCTCGACCCGGGTGGCGTGGGCGGAAAACAGGGCGAAATTGACGCCGACGCCATCCCATGTCGCGCCGAGCGGGTGCGGCAAGCCTTCGCTGATACGGGATCCTCTAGCGATTCTAAACAACTGTCGATCCCTCTGCCGTGGTTGCCAAAGACAGCGTGGTAGACGGGACCCGGCTCCGGCCCCAACGCCTCGCATTCGCACTATGCAATGGGCTGACCACTCTATTCTTCGCCTAAGTTAGCCGGCTCCAGATTAGGCGGCTTTGCCGCGCCCGCCCAGGCCGGCCTCTGCCAGGGTCGGCAACAGCGGCAGCAGCAACGAAAGGTCGCGCTCGGCACGGCAGCACAGATATTGTGCAACCAGCGGCGCGTCGTCCTTGCGTTCCGGCAGCGGCAAGCCGTCCGCCCCGAGCGGCAGGGCTGTGAGGCCGAGGTCGGCGTAGACCTTCAGCAACCCGGGGCCGGCGCGCCATACTGCGGTGTCCAGGCCCTCCTGCTGCGCCAGGTCGCGCAGGTTCCAGATGGCCGACACCCGGTCCTGCACCGAACCGGCCGGGTCGCCCAAGCCGAGCAGCACGCGGCCGATGCGGCGGAATGGAATGCCGGCGCGCCCTGCCTCGCCCATGACGATGCCGTCCGCCTGCACCGGCGGCACGGCACCGAGCTCGGCGTAGCGGCGGCGGCCCTCACCGGCCCAGGGCATCCAGCCGACGCGGCCGGGCCGGATCAGGCGCCAGATCGCCACCAGCGCCAACAGCACCGCCAGGGCGACCGACATGCGCAGGCTGTTCGGGACGTCCGGGGACAGCACGACCTCGATCCAGCTATTCTCCGCCATGGTCCGCATCGTCGGCTCGAACGCCGAGAGCGCCAGCACGCACACCACGAGTGCGAATAGCGGCACGGCGGTCCCGGCCTGCAATGGACCCGACAGCAGCCGCGCGTGGCGGTAGTAGGCGTCGCGGAACGGTGCGACCAGCAGCGTCGCCAGGATGAGCACGCCGGGAATCCACAGGTCGGTGCCCTGTGCCGCGGTGAACCCGGCCGCCGCCAGCAACAACACGATCGTGGCGCCCCAGGCCAGGGTCACCCGCTGCGACAGCCCGATCGACAGCACGAGCAATGCGGCCCCGATCAACGACGGCACGAACTGCCCGGCATTCGCCGCGATGTCGGCGTAATCGGGGTCGATCCAGGAGAAATCCGGACGGTTGTCCAGCACGCCCAGCGCCAGCAGCAATGCGCCGCACAACGCCACCGCACCCGTGGCGGCACCGGCGGCGAAGTCCGGCTCGCTCCAGCGCGCCAGGGCCTGGGTGCTGCGGCCGAGGGTGCCGGTCTTAAACAGCGCGCCGCCGCGGAGCAGGATTTCGTTGCCCGCAAACAGCGTGCCGGCCAGGAACAGGGGGATGATGTAGTAATACAGCCGGAACACCACGATGGCGCCCAGGATCTGCGGCGGTTGCAGGTATGGTTCGAGGCCCAGCAGCATGGCGGTGTCGAACACGCCGAGCCCGCCGGGCAGGTTGGCGGCGAGGCCGGCGGTGTAGGAGGCGACATAGACGCCGAGAAAGCGGACATAGGTCAGCCCCGGCACGTTCGGCAGCAATTGGTAGAAGATCGCGGCCGTGACCGCCACGTCCAGCGTCGCGAGCGCAACCTGCACGATCGCCATGCGCCAGTCCGGCAGGGTGACCTCGGCGCCGAACAGCCGGACGGTGCCGACGAAGCGGGACAGGCTGACATAGGCCGCGACCACGAGCCAAAGCGCTGCGCCGATCGCATACATGGCCCAGTTCGGCACGAGCGTGCCGAAGAATGGTATGGCGTCGGGCTCCAGGAACAGGATCACCCCGCCCAGCACCAGCCCGCCGAGCGCGAAGGTCAGGCTGCAGAACGCCACGACCTTGGCGATCTGAAACGGCGTCAGCCCCCAATGCGCATAGAGCCGGTAGCGCACCGCGGCACCTGACACCGCGGCGAAGCCGAGGTTGTGCGACAGCGCATAAGCGCAGAACGACGCGAACGAGACCCGGCCATAGCTGACCTTATGCCCGGCATAAATGGTACCGAGCCGGTCGTACAACGTCAGCACGCTGTAGGACAGCACGGTCCAGGCGAACGAGAAAAGCAGCGCGCGCTGGGGAATGGCCGAGAGCGCCAGCTTAATGTCCGCGACCTTGAGATGGCGGAACTCTTTCCAGATCACCCAGATCGCGCCGACCAGCAGGGCCACGCCCAGCAGCGCCGGCAGTTGTCGGGCAATTTTCTTCAGGGACCGCATCGTTAAGCCGCGTCTGGAGTGGCGGCGGCTGATGCAGCGCTGCTGGCGTCGAGACGGTTGCGGATGAGGGCGATGGTCTCCGGCACGCCATAGAGTGCGACGAAGCCGCCGAAGCGCGGTCCCTCGGCTTGGCCGAGCAGGACTTGATACAAACAGCCGAACCAGGCCTTCAGCTCGGGGAACGGATGCCGCTTGCCGACTTCGTAGACCACGTCCTGGATCGCCTCTGCGGTAATGCTGTGATCGAGGGCGGCCAGCATGGCTGCGAGGTCCTCGAGTGCTGTGCGCTCGATGGCGGTCGGGTCGCGATACTGCTTCGACGGCCGGACGAAGTCGCGGTAGTAGGCGATGGCGTAGCCGACCAGGCCGTCGAAGAACGGGCTCACGCCGGGCGCGGCGTTGGGGCTGTAGCGTTGCAGGAAGCCCCAGAGCATATCCGGCGTGTCCGCATTCACGACGCTCGCGAGGTTCAGCAGCATGCCGAATGGCACTGGGCTGGCTGCGCCGGCATTACGGCCGCCCTGGATATGCCAGGCCGGGTTGGTCTGCCGGGCGGCCATGTCCTGCTCCGACAGCTTGGCGGCGTTGGCGAGGTATTCGTCGACGGCGCGCGGGATGACATCGAAAAACAGCCGCTTGGCGCGGTGCGGCGAGTTGTACATGAACTGCGACAGGCTTTCCGGTGGGGCATAATGCAGCCATTCGTCAACAGACAGGCCGTTCCCCTTGCTTTTGCTGATTTTTTGCGCGTGCTCGTCCAGGAACAACTCATAGGTATAGCCGACCGGGGGCGCGCTGCCCAGCACCGTGCACACGCGTCCGGACAGCTTCACGCTGTCGATCAGGTCCTTGCCCGACATCTCGTAGTCGACGCCCAGGGCGAACCATCGCATCGCCCAATCGGCCTTCCACTGCAGCTTGCAGGCACCGCCGGTCACCGAGGTCTGGAACCGCTCATTGGTGTCCGGGTCCTGCCACGCGATCGTGCCGGCCGCCGCGTCGACCGCGTCGATCCGCACCTGCATCACCCGGCCAGTGTGCGGATGGATCGGCAGGAACGGCGAGTAGGTGGCGCGGCGCTCGGGCCCAAGCGTCGGCACGATGGCCGCCACGATCTGCTCATGCCGTTCGGCCGTGCGCAACAGGGCGGCGTCGAAGCGACCTTCGGCGTAGTAGTCTGTGCTGGACGCGAACTCGTATTCGAAGCCGAAACCGTCGAGGAAAGCGCGGAGCCGGGCATTGTTATGCGCGCCGAAACTCGGATGAGTACCGAACGGGTCGGGCACACGGGTCAGAGGCTGGCCCAGGAAGCCCTCCAGCATGGCCCGGTTCGGCACGTTGTCCGGCACCTTGCGCAGCCCGTCCATATCGTCGCTGAACGCCAGCAGCCGGGCGGGCCGGCCGGTCAGGGCCGTGTAGGCCTGGCGCACCCAGGTCGTGCGCGCGACCTCGCCGAAGGTGCCGATATGCGGCAGGCCCGACGGCCCGTATCCCGTCTCGAACAGCGCGACGTCCTTGCCGCTGGCCTCGAGGCGCGCGGCCACCTTTGCCGCCTCCTCGAACGGCCATGCCTTCGGGATCGGTCCAGGAGCGTGATGCGAATGTGCTGGCATGGCTGCAAGCTAGAAATGGGGGGGTCCCGGGTCAATCGCGCCAGACGGGTTCGCAGGAAAAATCTACGGATTTGAAGCGATTGCCCCGCGCGGCATTGCTCGCACCCCTAGCTTGACCGTACATAGGCCGCCGATGCCGCCGCCCGCACCCCTGCTCATCCCGAACGCGCCGGCCGTCGTGGCCGGGCATGGCCGCGCCGCCGTGCTCAGCACGGATGGGGAGCTGCTGAGCCTTGATGTCGCCGCGGCCGCCCTCGCGTTGCACGGCACCATACCGCTTTTGGTACATGCCCCCGCGATGCTCCGCCGCTTGGGACTGGGCGGCCGCGACGGGTTCCCGTGCCTGGACCTGCTGGAGCTGTTCGCCTTCGCCATGCCCGCCCGCCCGGTGCCGCCGACGCCGCGTGGCCTGGCCTTCGCGCTCGACCTCGACCTGCCCACCGGCATGGAGGAGGCCGCCGCCCTGCTGCCGGACATCGCCGCCGCGTTGCTGCAGCACCTCGCCGCCGGCCGCGAGCTGCCGCGCAACAAGGACGCGGCCGGGCTTGCGGCGCGCATGGGGCAGGCCGGCTGGCCCTGGGCGCGGCTGGTTTGCGCGGCGCTGGGCAAGCCCGACGCCAGGCCGTCCGCCGACGCGATGAAGGTATGGCGCCGCCTGCCGGAGTGGGAGGAGCAGGCGCCGCTGCCGCCGCCGGGCTCGTTGACCGTGGCGCCCGGTGAGGCGCGGTCGCGGCTGGCCCTCATGCTGGGCCCCAGCTCCGAGCAGCGGCCGGGCCAAGCCGACTATGCCAGCGCCGCCGCCAGCGCATTCGCCGCGCGGGAGGTGAAAGGCGACCCGCATTTCGTGCTCGCCGAGGCCGGCACCGGAACCGGCAAGACGCTCGGCTACATCGCGCCCGCGAGCCTATGGGCGGAGCGCAATGGCGGCACCGTCTGGATCAGCACCTACACCCGCCACCTGCAGCGGCAGATCGACGCCGAGCTGGCCCGGCTGTTCCCCGAGCCGGCGGAGCGCCGCCGCCGGGTCGTGATCCGCAAGGGGCGCGAGAACTACTTGTGTTTGTTGAATATGGAGGACCAGGTCAACGCCTCGCCCGGCGGCAGTGGCGCGGTCGCGCTTGGCCTCGTTGCGCGCTGGGCGCTGGCGACCTCGGACGGCGACATCGCCGGCGGCGACCTGCCGGGCTGGTTCCCCGAGCTGTTCGGCCCGTCATTGATCCCCGCAATCGCCGACCGCCGCGGCGAGTGCATCCACGGCGCCTGCCCGCACTACCGCAACTGTTTTGTCGAGCACACCATACGGCGGGCCCGCGGCGCCGAGCTGGTGGTGGCGAACCATGCGCTGGTGATGTCGCAGGCGGCCTGGGGCGGCCTCGACGACGACGCGGTGCCGAGCCGTTACGTGTTCGACGAGGGGCACCATCTATTCGACGCCGCCGACGGTGCGTTCTCTGCGGAGCTGTCGGGGACCGAGGGCGCGGTGTTGCGCAATTGGCTGCTGGGCGCCGAGGGCGGCCGGTCCCGTGCGCGCGGGCTGCGTCGCCGACTGGACGATCTGGTGGCCGGGCGTCCGGAGCTCGAAGCGCCGCTCGACGCAGCATTGCAGGCCGCCCGGGCGTTGCCGGCGCCGGGCTGGTCGGGCCGCCTGGGCGGCAGCGAGGAGGCGGCCAACCCGTCCGAGGCATTCCTGCGCCTGGCGCGCGTCCAGGTTTTGGCCCGGCTGACCAGCGACGTCGAGGCGGGCGGCCGCGGCAACCTCGAATGCGAGCTGTATCCGGTAACGCCCGGGCTTTCCGAGGCGGCGGCGCTGCTGGGCCGCGCGCTGGGCCGGATCGCCGAGCCGCTCAGGACGCTGCTGCAGCGCCTGGGCCAGCGGCTGGAGGATGAGGCGGAGGAGCTCGAAACCGCACAGCGCAACCGGATCGAGGCGGCGCAGCGCTCGGTGCGGCGTCGGGCGATCGACCGGCTGTCGGCGTGGCAATCGATGCTGCACGCCGTCGCAGCACCGCCGCCCGAGCCCGGCGCGCGGTCGGACCATATCCATACCCTGCATCTGGATCGCCGCGAGGGCATGGACCGCGACGTTGGGCTGCACCGGCACTGGCTCGATCCCACATTGCCGTTTGCCCACGCCGTGGCGATCCCCGCGCACGGCCTGCTGATCACCTCCGCCACGCTGCGGGATGGCAATGACGCTGCCAGAGGCGATTGCGAAGGCGGGGACGCTGGCTGGCTCGCCGCCGAGGCACGAGTGGGCGCGCTACATCTGCCCTCCCCGCCATTGCGCGTTTCGGTCGCGAGCCCGTTCGACTACGCGGCGCAGACCCGGGCCTTCGTCGTGACAGACGTGGCGCCCGGCGATCCCGCGGCGCTCGCGGCCGCATACCAGGCGCTGTTCATGGCGGCTGGCGGCGGGGCGCTTGGGCTGTTCACCGCGATCCAGCGCCTGCGCGCCGTGCACGCGCGGATCGCGCCGG
>CAXTJW010000097.1:0-10912 GCA_964244305.1 uncultured Acetobacteraceae bacterium | reverse complement strand
TTGGGCGCCAGCACGTCGATCGTGTAGGGATTGGTCAGCGGGTTGGCCGACAAATCCGCGAGGGTGCGCATGGCCTCCGTCGAGTTGTCCTTCAGATGCAGCGGATCGCTGTCGAATGTGAGCAGCGGCAATGATGCGAGACCGAGCGCCGCGACGCCGCTGCTGAGGGCCAAAATGAGCCGCCGGTGCCGCGCGACCATGCGGTCCAGCGGCACCGCCCAGGCGAACCCGGCCTCCCGCGCCGCCGACCGCGGGCGGAAAACCGTCAAGGCGGCGGGCAGGAACACCAGCGTGCAGGCGAACGCGATCAGCATGCCCGCGCCGGCGATCAGGCCGAGCTCGGCCACGCCGTTGAAATCGGTCGGCACGAAGGCGAGGAACCCCGCCGCGGTCGCCGCCGCCGCGACCAGGATCTGCACGCCCGCGCGCCGCCCCGTTATGCCCAGGGCGATGCGCAGGTCGCACGCCTGCGTCCGCGCCTCGAGGAACCGCACGCTGAATTGGATCGCGAAGTCGACCGCGATGCCGACGAACAGGATGGCGAACGCGACGGAGATCAAGTTCAGCGGGCTGACGGTCAAGGTCGCGAACGCCGTCGTCAGCAGCAGCCCGAGCGCCAAGGTCAGCAGGATCGGGATGACCACCCGCCAGCTCCGCACCGCGAGCGCCAGCCATACGACGACCAGCAGCGTGCTGCCCACCAGCCCGGCGGCGGCGCCGGTCGCGGCCGAGGCGAACTCCTCGTCCGCCAGCGCCACGGCACCCGTCACGCGGACATGCGCCTGGCCGTCGCGCACGAATTCCTGCTGCACGGCGGCTTGGCGCAATGCTTGGGTCGCGGCGCCGCCGGGCTGCACGGCGTCGAAATCCTGCCGCGGCTGCGCCAATACGAAGCGGTATGGCCCGCCGAGCTCCGCCGCCGGCCCGGAAAGCAGGCGCTGCCACGATAGCGGCTGCGGATGGCCGTGCAGGGCAGCGGACAGGACGTTGCCGAAACCACGCAATGCCGTCTCGAACGGATGCAGGTCGACCCCCTGCTCGACGCCGATCGCCACGAGCGACAGCGCTGCGAACAGGCCGCGCATGCTGGGGTCGACGGCGAGCTGACCCAGGAACGGCTGGGCGTCGATCGTCTGATCCAGCAGCGTCGACAGCGTGGCGCGGTCGAGGAACAGCAGCCCATTGCGATCGAAGAACGGCGAGGCGTCCGGCCGCCGGGCGAAGTAGAAATGCGCCGTGTCCCGGGCCAGCGCCGCCGCCAGCCCGGCCGCCGTGGCGTCCGCAGCCTCCGGCGTCGACGCGTCCACCACGGCGACCAGCAGGTTCTGCTGCTGTGGGAACAAGCGCTTCAACTCGGCCTCGCGCTGTTTCCAGGGCAAGCTTGGGTTGAACAGGATGTCGATGTCGGTCGTGACGCCGAGCCGGGTGGCGGCGAGCCAGCCGCACAGGATCGCCAGCACGGCGCCAGCGACCAGGACAGCGATGGCCCGCCTGGCGCTCAGGGAGACGACGGCAGCGAGAAACGAGCGTTCAGCCATGTACGGGAGGCTAAAGCGGATGCCGGCCCGTGCCGCAAGCCTGCCGCGGTGCAACGTGGCGCCGATGGGTCTCGAAATCTTGACACAATCCAGGCTGGGCCATACCAGGACGGCACGAAAGCCGCGCATGGTCCGACAGCGGCGCGGTATGGGGGAATACGGCAATGCGTCGTCTGGCGATCATGCTGCTGGCGGCAACGGCGCTCGCTTCGGCCGGAGGCGGCGTCCGGGCGCAGATCAGGATCGGCGTCACCATCTCCACCACCGGGCCGGCCGCGAGCCTCGGGGTGCCCCAGCGCAACTCGATCGCGTTGATGCCGTCCGAGGTGGCGGGGCAAAAGGTGGACTACATCGTGCTGGACGACGCCGCCGACAGCACGAAGGCCGTCGCCAACGCCCGCAAGCTGATCGACGAGAGCAACGTGGACGCGCTGGTCGGCTCCAGCACGACGCCCGCCTCGCTGGCGATGATCGACGTCGCGGCGGAGAAGAAGGTGCCGATGATCTCGCTCGCGGCGTCGGTCCGGCTGATCGGGCCGATGGACGCACAGCGGCATTGGGTATTCAAGACGCCGCAGAACGACAGCCTGATGGCCGACGCGATCGCCGACCACATGGCGCGCAATGGCGTGAAGACCGTGGGGTTCATCGGCTTCAACGACGCTTACGGCGACGGCTGGCTCACGGAGGCGACGCGCGCCTTTGCCGCGCACAGCATCGCCCTGGTCGCGACCGAGCGGTTCGCCCGCGCCGACACCAGCGTGACCGGCCAGGTGCTGAAGCTGATTGCGGCCAAGCCCGATGCGGTGCTGATCGCCGGCGCCGGCACCCCCGCTGCGTTGCCGCAAAAGACGCTGCACGAGCGCAACTACGCCGGGAAATACTACCAGACCCACGGCATCGCCAATTCGGACTTCCTGCGCGTGGGCGGGCGCGACGTGGAGGGGACCGTGCTGCCCGCCGGCCCGGTCCTGGTCGCTGCCCAACTGCCGGTCAGCAACCCAATCCAGGCGGTGGCGATCGACTATGTCCAGCGATACGAAACCGCGAACGGACCCGGCAGCGTCGCGACCTTTGGCGCCCACGCCTTCGACGCCGGCATGATGCTGCAGGCCGCCATCCCGATCGCGCTGAAATCCGCCCAGCCCGGCACGCCCGAGTTCCGCGCTGCCCTGCGCGACGCGCTCGAGGGCAGCAAGGAGCTGGTGCTCACCCACGGCATCTCGACGATGACGCCGACGGACCATAACGGCTTCGACCAGCGCGCCCGGGTGATGGTCACCATCGCCGGCGGCGCTTGGAAGCTGCTGCCCTGATCCACCTCGTCTGATACAGCTATGGATGCGGACATCGCGCTGATCCTCCTGCAGGACGGCGTCGTGAACGGGGCGATCTATGCGCTGCTGGCCCTTTCGCTGGTGCTGGCGTTCACCGTCACCCGCGTCATCTTCATCCCGCAGGGCGAGCTTGTGGCCTACGGCGCATTGACCTACGCGGCGCTTGGCGACGGCCGGCTGCCAGGCAGCGTGTGGCTGCTTTGCGCATTGGGCGCGGGCGCCTTTTTGGCCGGACTCGCCGCCGAGTGGCGCCTGCTGTCGGCCGGCAGCATCCTGCGCCTCGCCTTGGAGACGCTTGCGACGCCGGCGGGCATTGCGGCGCTCGCTTGGTTCCTGGCGCCACTGCGGCTCGGGGTCGCAAGCGACGCGCTGCTGACGCTCGCCATCGTGACGCCGATGGCGCCATACATCTACCGGCTCGCCTTCCAGCCGCTGGCCGAGGCGACGGTCCTCACTTTGCTGATCGCCAGCATTGGGGTGCATTTGGCGCTGCTCGGCCTCGGCCTCGTGCTGTTCGGGCCGGAGGGCTACCGTGCGCCGGGCTTTTCGGACGCGCGCTACGACATCGGCAGCCTGTTGATACCGGGCCAGGCGGTCTGGATTGTCGCGAGCACCTTGGGGCTGATGGCGGCGCTCTATGCGTTTTTCGGCGCCAGCCTCGCCGGCAAGGCGCTGCGGGCGACGGCGGTGAACCGGCTGGGCGCACGGCTCGTCGGCATAGCGACCTCGGTCTCGGGACGCATCGCGTTCTTGCTGGCCGGGCTCATCGGCGCGCTGTCCGGCATCCTCATCGCGCCGCTCACGACCGTATATTACGACAGCGGCTTCCTGATCGGGCTCAAGGGCTTCGTCGCCGCCATCATCGGCGGCATGGTAAGCTACCCATTGGCCGCCGCCGCCGCGATCCTCGTCGGCTGCGTCGAGAGCCTGTCGTCGTTCTACGCCAGCGCGTTCAAGGAGGTGATCGTCTTCACCGTCATCATCCCCGTCCTGCTCTGGCGCTCGCTGCGCAGCCCGGCCGAGGAGGAGGAATGAGGCGTCTGACGACACTCGCGCTGGTTGCGGCTTGGCTGTGCGTGCCGTTCATCCCCGGTGTGCCGAACTTCTGGATCACGCTGACGAATTATGCGGGGATCGCCGGCATCGTTGCGCTGGGGCTCGTGGTGCTCACGGGGTTCGGCGGCATGACCTCGTTCGGCCAGGCGACGTTCATGGGCTGCGGTGCGTATATTTCGGCGCTGCTGACGACCGGGGCTGGGCTCTCGCCGTGGCTCGCGCTGCCAGTGGCGCTGCTCGGCAGCGGGGTCGCCGCGCTGGCGCTCGGGGCGATCACCTTGCGGCTGTCCGGGCACTATCTGGCGGTCGGCACCATCGCCTGGGCCGTCAGCCTGTATTACCTTGTCGGCAACCTGGACATGCTCGGCCGCAACGACGGCTTGTCCGGCATTCCACCCCTGCGGCTCGGAGCCTTGGCGCTGACGGGCTCGCGCGAGTATTTCGTCGTGGTCTGGATCGCGGTGGCGCTGGCCGTGCTGCTCACGCTGAACCTGCTCGACAGCCGGGTGGGCCGGGCGATCCGGGCTTTGCGCGGCGGCGCGGGCGCAGCGGCGAGCTTCGGCGTGGACCTGCCGGCGACGCGAATCCTGGCGTTCGTCTATGCGGCCGTGCTCGCCGGGCTGGCCGGGTGGTTGTATGCGCACATGCAGCGCAGCGTGAACCCGACCCCGTTCGGCCTTAACGCCGGCATCGAATACCTGTTGATGGCCGTGGTCGGCGGCGCGGGCTCGGTCTGGGGCGCGCTGCTCGGCGCGGGGCTCGTGACGGTCGTGCGCGACCAGCTGCAGGATCTGCTGCCGCGGCTGCTGGGCGCGCAGGGCAACTACGAGGCGATCGTGTTCGGCGTGCTGCTCGTCCTCGTGCTGCAGGTGGCGCCGGACGGGTTATGGCCGCATCTGCGCGGGCTATTTGGTCCCCGTGCGTCGCGCCGTGGGGTTCGGCCGGATGCTGCGCCCCTGCCCACCCGCACGCTGCCGCTGCCCGGTGTACCGGTGCTGTCCGCGACGGGGCTGCGCAAGACGTTTGGCGGCTTGGTCGCGGTGAAGGACATCGCGCTGCATCTCGACGCCGCGGAGATCGTCGGCCTGATTGGCCCGAACGGCGCTGGCAAGAGCACGACGTTCAACCTGTTGACCGGTGTCGCGCGGTCGAGCGGCGGCCAGATCCGCTTCCTAGGCCGCGACGTCGCAGGCCTGCGCCCGCCCCAGATTGCCCGGCTCGGCATCGCCCGCAGCTTTCAGCATGTGAAGCTCGTGCCCGGCATGTCGGTCGTCGAGAACGTAGCGCTCGGGGCGCATCTGCGGGGCTCGGCCGGACCGCTGGCTGCGCTGCTGCGGCTCAACCGGACGGAGGAGGCCCGGCTGTTTGCCGAGGCGCAGCGCCAGCTTGTCCGCGTCGGCTTGGACAGCGTCGCCGACCGTCGCGCCGACAGCCTGGCGCTCGGCCAGCAGCGGCTGGTGGAAATCGCCCGCGCCTTGTGCCTCGACCCGATCTTGCTGCTGCTGGATGAACCGGCCGCCGGCCTTCGCCATGCAGAAAAATCCGAGCTCGCCGCCCTGCTTCGCCGCCTGCGCGGCGACGGCGTGACAGTGCTGCTGGTCGAGCACGACATGGATTTCGTCATGAACCTGACCGACCGTCTGGTCGTCATGGAGTTCGGCTCGAAGCTCGCCGAGGGACCCGCCGCCGCAATCCGCGCCAACCCGGCCGTGATCGAAGCCTATCTCGGCTCCGCCGCGTGATCGTTTTTCACGGCTCCGCCGCGTGAGCATCCTGGAGGTGTCAGACCTGCACGTGAGCTACGGCGGCATCGGCGCGGTCCATGGCGTGTCGTTGGCCGTCGGCAGCGGCCAGATCGTGACGGTGATCGGCCCGAACGGCGCCGGAAAAACGACGTTGCTGAACGCGGTCATGGGCGTGCATCCCGGCCGAGGCAGCGTGCGGTTCCAGGGCGCGGATATCGGCCGCCTGAGCATCGAGGGCCGGGTCCGCCTTGGGATGTCCCTCGTCCCGGAAAAGCGCGAGCTGTTCTCGACCCTTTCGGTCCAGGACAACCTGCGGCTGGGCGCCTTTCGGCATCGCCGGGACGGGGCGGCGGCGGCGCGGCAGTCGATGGACGAGATATTTGCCATGTTCCCGCGCCTACAGGAGCGACGCCGGCAACACGCCGGCACCCTCAGCGGCGGCGAGCGGCAGATGCTGGCGATCGGCCGCGCCCTCATGGCAAAACCGGCCTTGCTGATGCTGGACGAGCCAAGCCTTGGCCTGGCGCCGCTGATCGTCGGCGAGATTTTCCGCATCATCGCCGGGCTCCGGGCGCGCGGTTGCGCGATACTGCTGGTGGAGCAGAACGCCCGTGCCGCGCTGCGGGTGGCGGACCATGGCTACGTGCTGGAAAATGGGCAAATGGCGCTATCGGGGCCGAGCGCCGCGCTGGCGGAGGATGCCAGGGTGGTCGAAACCTATTTGGGTTTGGGCACGAATAGGGTCGCAGTCGAACCCGGGATGTGATATTCAGTTTGCATTCAAAACAAATGCGGGACTGGAATTCATGCGCCGGCTTTTGCTGATCCTATCCGCGCTCGGCTGCATCGCCGCCGGCCCGTCGTTCGCGTCTCCAAGCCTGCGGCCGCTGCTTCCGGAACCGGCTGCTGTCGACCGGAGCGCTCCCTTGCCGGCACTCCAATATATCTCTAACGGCCGTCGCCAGACCAGCGAGGAGCACAAGGCTAATCTGTGGGCGCATGGCCGCCCCCGGGACGAGGTGCGCGGGCTTGGCATGAGCCAACGCCGCTGGTCGAGCAGGCGCTGACGTCAGCCGAGCAGTTCTGGCTGAGCCTCGGACAGCCAGGTGAAAAACGGCCCGGCAGCGTCATACGGGTCGTCGAAGGCTGCGCGGAGATCACGGCTTTCACGGTAAAGCAGCCGGACTGCACGCGGAATCGGCACCCCGTTGCTGAAATTTCCGTAGTGCCAGTAGCCTGAAGGAACCGCCCCCGGCTGCCGGGCAGCGACCTGCCGCCGGTACCAGCTCCAAATCTCGAGCACCTCGATGCTGTCGCCCGCATAACGTTCGATCATGATGTCGCCGACGGAGTTGATCTTGGTGAAGTGCATGAAGCGAAGCGGCGCATCGTTGACCGTTATGCCACCGTCGGCGCCGATCGCGACGCGCCGGGTGCTGAGGTTCCAGCTCGCTACGTTGCAGCCGGGGTCCCGGAGGATCGCGACGCCATCAAATAATCCGGGCACCAGGTCGATGTAACGCTGGTCGGTGAACAACCCGGCCTCGGCGTCATCGTAGCAGGCACGCCGGAGCTGCGCCGCCCACCATTCGGCAAACTGCCGCCCCGCGCCTTCGCTGCGCACCGCGATGAACCCCAAATTGAACACCCCGAACCGCATCGACGCGAGCTCGTTGTCCCGCATGACCTGGTAGTTGCGATTTGGGCTGGCCTGATGCGGCGTCAGCACGATGGCAGCGTGTCCCAGGGCCGCCATCACCGGCTCCAGCGGATGGAACACGGCGATGTCCGGGTCGAGGTAGAGCACGACATCGTAGCCAGCGTTCATCAGATGCAGCATCGCGGCGCCCTTCACGGCGGTGCAGGCCTCGATGACGTCGTGCTTGAACAGCCAAGCGCGGACGCGGGGAATGCCAAGGTCATGCAGGCCGAGCACGAGGTCGAAGCCAGCCAGCAGGTCGCCCTGCAGTTCGCCCGGCGGCGGCTCGTCCACCACCAGGGCGCATACGTCCCAATCCGGATGCGCCGACCGCAGGCTCGCGAGCAGAGTCAGCGCACGGCCGAGATAGGCGTAGCTGAAGCTGGTGTAGCAGCAGACGCGGCTCATGCCGCCGCTTCGGACGCTTGGCCCGGCGCCGCGCTTGCAACAGCCAAGGTTGCCGTCATGCCACGGGACTCGACGCGGCCCATTTCCGAGCCCTGCTCCCCGCACATCCGGACGTATTCGACCGCAGCGCCATCGGTGAAGAAATCGACGATCGCTGCCACGTCCGGCATAATCAGGCCCCTGCCGCTCGCCATGACCATGTCGGCGACGTTGCCGCTGCCGGGCAGCGCGATCACGTCCGCGCCCGACGCGACGGCCTCGTAGGCGACCAGGCAAAACGTCTCGGGCCAGGCGGACAGCACCAGCACGAGGTCGATCGAGTGCGCAACGAGCGCGTCCGTCATGGCGCCGCGCGCTCCCGGCAGCACCTTCGTCGGGATCGTGCTGACATTGGGCGGCGCCGGATCGGCGGGCAGGGCCGTAAAATGGAACAGCTGGTAGACCGCCAAGCCCTCGATCGCAGCGGCGACCTCGACGAAGGCCGGCCAGCCTTTATGCGTGGTGGCATAGCCGATGAACGCCACCCGGACCGGGTTGTCGGCGGTGCCGCGCTCGGTCGCGCCGACCATGCCGCTGCGGATGGCCGTGGGCCGGATGCGAACGTATTCATGGACTTGCGCCGACACATGCGGCAACCGCGCCGCGCCGTTCCAGACGGCCAACGCGGCAGGCGACGGCGCCACGACATGGAATGGGACGGCGGCGAACAAACGGCCGACCTGAGCCAAGTGGGTGTCGCGGTCCTCGCCGTAGACGCAGACCCGGCAGGCCATGCTGCCGGGCGGCGGCCCGCCGCAGAAAGCGACGTCGTTGCGCAGCAAGTTGAAACCGACGCAAATCGCCTCGTAGTCGTTGGCCCAGAACACGGCGGCCGTAGGGCAAAGCGCCGCGTGCAGGGTGATCATCGGGTCGACCTGATGGCCGAACAGGCAGTGCACCACGAAACGGCGTGTCCCCGGCATCTCAGCGGCCAGCTCCGCAAGCGCCTGGGCCATGTCCTCGTAGGTCGTGAGCCCGATGGCGCCGCCATCGATGGTTAGATGCAGCAGGAACGGCGTCGCGCCAGCGGGCGCCAGCATCAGCCGCGCGGCGGCCGGGGCGAGGTGCAAGTAGGTCTCGTTCTGGCGGTTGAAGGCCGCCTGTTCGTCGGCCACCAGGATCTGCACGCCGCCGACCGACTCGGTGTAGCGGTCGTGGCTGATGGACAAGGTGACCCCTGCCCTATCCGCAAGGCGGGTGGCGATCGTGCCGCGCAACGTGTCGAAGTCGAGCCGGGGCGGGTCGCTGGGCTGCGTGCCGGACCAGCGGGCGCTCGCGGGCACTGCCCGGGCGAGCGTCGCGCGTTCGGCTTGCCGGTGCGGGCCGGGCCTGCGCCCCTCCCCCTTTCCATGGGCCAGGTAGTGCAAGAACGGGTTGACCTCGGCGTCGACCACATCCGAGTTGTTGCGGACGTAGAAGCCGGTGTCGAACCAGGCATTTGGATTGCGCAGCTCGGCCGCCCCGTGCAGCATGAAATGCTCGAGCGGGTCCATATTCGACAGGCGCACGTCCTCGTTGTTCGCGAGGTAATGCGCCGGATCGAACTCGGGCGCGACCAACTCCCATGGAGTGCCGTCGGGAACAGCCGGCGCGGGCCGCTGCGCCGCCAGTTGCGACTGGGCGAGGGCATGGGCCTGCATCAGCGCGTCGAACCCTGGCCTTGCGCACCGAATCGCCCGGTCGACGCTCGAGGTATCTTGGGTGCGGATCACGATAGCGCCGGGAGCATCCGACCATCCCTAGTTGAACGACTCCGGCACGCCGCCCAACTCTGGCATATTGCTAAACCGAACTCAAACCCGCTGAGTTACGCCGCCTTGCGGTCGGCGTCGGCGCCGAACAGGTAGTCCACGTCGTCCTGCTCCAGGCCCGACAGATCGGAACCCTCGGTGAAAGTGATGTTCGCCAGCTCCGCCTTGCGCTGCTGCAACTCAAGGATGCGCTCCTCGACCGTATCGGCGCCGATCAGCTTGTAGACGAACACGGACTTGGTCTGGCCGATGCGGTGGGCGCGGTCCGATGCCTGATTTTCGACGGCCGGATTCCACCAGGGATCGTAGTGGATCACGGTGTCGGCGGCTGTGAGGTTCAACCCGCGGCCACCGGCCTTCAGGCTGATCAGGAACAGTGGCACCTCGCCGGCCTGGAACGCGCGCACCGGCTCGGCACGGTCGCGCGTGTCGCCGCGCAGCTCGACGAACGGGATGCCGGCCTCGACCATGCGCGGCTTGATCAGGTCGAGCATCGAGGTGAACTGCGAGAACAGCAGGATGCGGCGGCCCTCGGGGATCATCTCGGTCACCATTTCCAGCAAGTCTTCGAGCTTGCTGCTGCTCTCGACCAGCCGGGCGGAGGGCAGCTTCACCAGGCGCGGGTCGCAGCAGACCTGCCGCAGTTTCAGCAACGCATCCAGCACGACGATCCGGCTCTGCGCCAGGCTGCGCTCGGCGACCTGCTCGCGCACCCGCTCGTGCAAGGTGACGCGGATGGTTTCGTACAATTCGCGCTGATCGGGTGCCAAGGTGATGCGGCGCAGGATGGTGTGCTTCGGCGGCAGCTCGGTCGCAACCTCGGACTTGGTGCGGCGCAGGATGAAGGGCTTGATGCGGCGGACCAATTGCACCCGGCGCGTGTCGTCGCGCTTTTTCTCGATCGGCGTGCGGAAGCGCTTGGTGAAGCCCTGGCGATCTCCCAACAGCCCCGGCATTAAGAAGTGGAACTGCGACCACAGCTCTTCGAGGTTGTTCTCGATCGGCGTGCCGGACAAACAGAGGCGGTGGCGGCTGTCCAACTGGCACACGGCGCGGGTCGCCTTGGCGGCCGGGCTCTTGATGGCCTGCGCCTCGTCGAGCACCACGACGTGCCACGGCAGCGCCTTCATCTCCACGACGTCCCGGGCGATCAGGGTGTAGGTCGTGATGACGACGTGGATCCCGTCCAGCGTCTGCCGGCGCTCATGGCGGTCGAGGCCGTGCAGGACGGCGGTCCGGAGGTGGGGCGCGAACTTCGCGATCTCCGCCGTCCAGTTGGTGATCAGGCTGGTGGGCACGACGATCAGCGCCGGGCGGTCGAGCCGGCCGGCGGCGTGCT
>CAXTJW010000096.1:0-10970 GCA_964244305.1 uncultured Acetobacteraceae bacterium | reverse complement strand
ATTGCATCTGGTCGCTGGTCGTGATCACCCGGCTGTTCATCTCGTAGGCGCGCTGTGCCGTGATCAGGTTGGTGATCTCCGAGACGACGTTCACGTTCGACGTCTCAACGAACCCTTGCATCACGCTGCCGAACCCGGGCGACCCCGGAACGCCGGTCACCGGATTGCCCGATGCGGCGCTCGCCATCAGCAAGTTGTTGCCCTGCGCCTCCAGCCCGGCATCATTGGCGAACGCCGCGATCTGCAGGGTTCCAACCGTCTGCGGCGCCGTCGTGCCGTCGATCTTGACCTGCACCTCGCCGCCGGCATTGATCGTGACGTCGAGCGCATTGGCGGGCACGGTAATGCCGGGCGCGATCGGGTAGCCGTCCGCAGTGACGATCTGTCCATCCGGCGAAAGCCCGAAGGTACCGTCCCGCGTGAACGCCGTCTCGCCGCTCGGCATGGTCACCTGGAAGAACCCATGCCCCTGGATCGCGACATCCAGGCTGTTGCTGGTCTGCTGCAGGTTACCCTGCTCGTTGATGCGGTAGATCGCCGCAGTCTTGACCCCAAGGCCCACCTGCGCGCCCGATGGCACCACCGTGCCGGTATCGCTGCTGTTCGATCCAACCCGGCGCAGGTTCTGATAGATCAGGTCCTGAAACTCCGCCCGCCGCCGCTTGAAGCCCGTGGTCGTCATGTTGGCGATATTGTTGGAGATGACCTCGACGTTGGTCTGCTGGGCCTGCATGCCGGTTCCGGCAATATCTAGTGCTCTCATGGAGGTGCGTCCCTTATCCGATATGCTGCGTTAGCTTGTCGATCGAGGACTGCAGCCGGTCGGCCTCGCCCTGTACGAACTGTGTGGTGAACTGAAACTCGCGTAGGTCGGCCATCATGCGGGTCATCTCCAGCACCGGCTGCACGTTGCTGTCCTCAATGGCGCCCTGAATGACCTGCGGCTTGTCGACCGGCGTCGTGGCAGCATCGGCCCGCAGCGTCCGCGCGCCCTCCGCCGTCAATCGCATCGCGTCGGTGGTCTGCACGACGCCAATGCGCCCCAGCCGTCCGTTCTCGCTAGTGATCGTGCCATCGGCGGCGACAACCACATGGGCGTCCGCGGCGCCGATCCGGATCGGTTGCCCGACGGTGTCGAGCAGTGCATTGCCGTCCGCGTCGCCCAGCCGCCCATCCGCCATCGGCGTGAAACGCCCGGCGCGCGTCAGCCGAGGGCCACGCGGTGTCTCGACGCTGAAATAGCCGTCGCCGCTGATCGCGACATCGAACGGGTTGCCGGTGGTCTGCACCGGCCCGGCCTGCTGGTCACGATAGGTCGCACGGTCCTGCACAAACGCGACCGTTTTCCCGCCGCGTGGCGAGTCCGCACCGGTCTGCCGGCTCAGCCAATCGCTGAACAGCACGCGCCCGGCCTTGAACCCCGGCGTGTTGACGTTGGCCATGTTTGTCGCCGTCACTTCTAGCGCGCGGCTCTGGGCCACTAGACGCGATAGGGCGATATAGCTCGGCACTTCCATAGTGGTCCGCTCCTGGCTTCCAATTGTGCTCCGCAATCGTCATGCCATGTCGAAACGCTAGCAAAACGGCGACGGTCGTCACCCGGTCACTCGGCAAGACTTGCCGATGCAGCACTTCGTGCCGGGTCATCGAGGTCATTATGCCCCGTAATCCGCAACGATTCGTTAACACTTGCGGCCTAATATGCCGGCAAGGAGCATCGACATGTCTGCAGCAGCGATTACGTCCACAGCAGGGGCAGATGCCCCACCGGTCAAGCCTAAAGGCAAGCGCAAGCTGATGCTGATTGCCGGCGTCGTGCTGCTGCTTGCTGGAGGCGGAGGCGCTGCGTGGTTCACTGGCCTGCTGCCGCATCTGCTGCATCGAGAGGAGCCGCACACCCTGGAGGCCAAGGCCGCACCCGCGCCAGTGCCGGTGTTTCTCGATTTGCCGGATATCGTCGCGAACCTCAACGCCGGTCCCCGCCGGACAGCCTTCATCAAGCTGAAGGCCAAGCTCGAGCTTTCCCGCCCCGAGGACCAAGCGGCCATACAAGCCGCGATGCCCCGTGTGCTCGACCTGTTCCAAAGCTACTTGCGCGAGATGCGGCCGGAGGAATTGCGCGGAACCGCCGGTACCTATCGCCTGCGGGAGGAGCTTGTGGCCCGCACCAATATCGCCGCTGCCCCTGCGCATGTGCTCAACGTGCTGTTCACCGAACTGCTGGTCCAATGAGCGGCGCCTCGCCTGTCATGGAAGACACTCCAGGCCGCGTGCTGGATCAGGCCGAAATCGACAGCTTGCTCGGCTTTGGCGACGAAGCCGACGGGCCAGAGCAGTCCGGCATGCAGCGCATCATCAGCTCCGGCCTGGTCTCCTACGAACGCCTGCCGATGCTGGAGATCGTGTTCGATCGCCTGGTGCGGATCATGAGCACGTCGCTGCGCAACTTCACCAGCGACAACGTCGAGGTCGGGATCGACAACATCGTCTCGCTCCGTTTCGGCGATTATCTGAACAGCATCCCGCTACCGGCCATGCTCGCCGTGTTCAAGGCCGAGGAGTGGGACAACTACGGCCTGATGGTCATCGATAGCGCGCTGATCTACTCGATCGTCGACGTCCTGCTGGGGGGACGCCGCGGCACCGCCGCAATGCGCATCGAGGGCCGGCCCTACACGACCATCGAGCGCACTTTGGTCGAGCGGCTGATCCAGATTGTGCTGCACGACCTCTCCGCCAGCTTCGACCCGCTCAGCCCAGTCACCTTCAAATTCGAGCGGCTGGAGGTGAACCCGCGCTTTGCCACCATCTCTCGCCTGTCGAACGCCGCCGTACTGGTGCGACTTCGCGTCGACATGGAGGACCGCGGCGGCCGGCTGGAGCTGCTGCTGCCCTACGCCACCCTGGAGCCGGTGCGCGAACTGCTGCTGCAGCAGTTCATGGGCGAGCGGTTTGGGCGTGACAGCATCTGGGAAAGCCATTTGGCCGAGGAGCTATGGAGCACCGAGGTCGAGCTGGATGTCGTGCTGGATGAGCAAGTGATGCGTTTGTCGGACGTGATGGCGCTGGAGGTCGGCAGCCGCATCATCCTGACCGCTGCGCCTGGTTCGCCGGTGCAGGTCCGCTGCGGCGATGTTCCGCTTTTCGGCGGGCGGATTGGCCGCCGCAAAAACCGCGTCGCCGTCCGCATCGAGGACGCCGTGGCGCCGCCCAGCACAGCACCGCGCCGCGAGCTGGCCACTCAAGCCGTACTCTGAACCTGAAAACCGCGAAGGAACCCAAAATGGGTGGCATGGATTGGTTGCTGGAGTGCGTGCTGATGGTGGTGCTGGGTCTGACCCTGGTGCACGCCGTCCGGCTCGAGCGGGCGCTGGGTGGCCTGCGCCGGGATCGTACTGCGATGGGCGATGCGGTCGCGGGCTTCGACAGCAGCGCCCGCCAGGCGGAGGCCGGCCTGGACAAGCTGCACAGCATGACCCAGGAAACGGCGCTGCACTTGGCCCGCAAGCTCGAAGGGGCTGCAGTGCTAAAGGACGACCTCGCTTTCCTGGCAGAACGCGGCGAGCACCTGGCCGACCGTCTAGAGCAGCTCGTTCGGGCTGGCCGTGCAATCGAGCCAGCGCATGCCCGAGAAGTCGCCAGCGCCATGGCGCACGTCGATTCGGACTTGCCGCGCCCCCGCAGCAAGGCCGAACGCGACCTGCTGCAGGCTTTGCGGGTAGCCCGGTGATGCGCCCGGTAGCATGGCTTGTCAGTCGGCTACGTCCTCGTGCGCTGCCCATGGCTATTTGCGGCATCGCCGGCCTGATGGCGCTGAAAGGCGCACATATGGTGGAGGCTGCCGGCGGAGCGCCCGCGGCACTGGCCACTGCTGGCCGGGCCATGTTGTCCCCGGCCCAGGCGGCGAGCCATGAAACGCCGAGCAATGAGGCTAAGAGCCATGAAAGTGCGGGTCATGAGGCCGCTCCGGCGGTCCACGGTTCGGACCCGCGCCAGAACCAAGCCCAGCCCGCCGTTGCCAAACCGGCGCTGCCTGCAGAGCCGCCGGTTGACGAGGCCGAGCGGGCCGTCTTGCTCGATCTACGCGCTCGTCGCACGGTGCTGGAGGCGCGTGAGCAGGCCATGACCGCACGGGAAGCCATACAGGTCGCCGGCGAGCGCCGCCTAACGGAGCGGGTCGCTGAGCTGACTGCGCTCCAGACCCGCCTGGAACAACTCGACCAGACCCGGCGCGACCGTGATGACGCGAACTGGCGCGGCCTGGTCAAGACCTACGAGGCGATGCGGCCGCGTGACGCCGCTGTGATCCTTAATGACCTGGAGACGCCCGTGCTGTTGCAGGTTCTCGACCGCATGAAGGAGGCGAAGGCCGCCCTTGTGCTGGCTGCCATGCTGCCGGACCGGGCGCGGACTGCGACGACCGGGCTCGCGCAGATGCGTAGCCGCTCTGTTGCTGCCCCGAGCCTTGGCCCGCAAGGATGATGGCCCTTCGCTGGCTCATCGTCGCCCTGTTTGCGGCGCCGAGCTTAGCTAGCGCGCAGGCGCTGGTGCATGTGGCCGATTATCCAAATTTTGGCCGAGTAGTGTTCGAGTTCGCGGTCCCGACTGGGTTCAAGGTGGTGGAAAAGGACGATCGGCTGCTGATCACGTTCGAGGGCGCCCCACAAGTAGGTGCAGCGTCGCGACTGCCGCGCAATGTCCGTGCGATCCAGGGCGGCGCCGGGTCGGCGACTCTGGTGATGGCGCCTGGCGCCCGTTTTCGCTCATTCCGGGAACGCAGCCGGGTAGGCATAGACGTGTTTGACCCAGCGCCGAACCGCAACGGTCGCAACGCCGCCCAGACTAACCCAACATCGGCCGCAGCCGCGCTGACGATTACGCACGAGGCGCCAGTGCTGCCGGCTGTGCCTGATCTGGCCTCTGCAAGGACCGAAGCGTCGCAAGCAACTCCGGCGATCCCGGTACATCAAAGTGCGTTGCCCGATCCTCGGCAGCCTGATCCGCCAACCGCTGCTGTCACCGTCGTTGCGCAGCCAAGCTCCATCCTGTTCCCGTTTGAATCGGGCGTGGGTGCCGCCGCGTTTCATCGGGTCAGTGCCGGCGTTATTGTATTTGATCAACGCGCGCCGCTCGACGTGACGCTGCGCGGCGGCGGTCCGGCCTTCGCAGATGCGTCGGTTCAGCTCGGCCAAACCGTCACTGTATTGACTATTCCGCTTTTGCCCAACCGGGCCTTGGCCTTGCTGCGCGAGGCGCAGGGATGGCGTGTGACAATCATCGACGAAAGCGTCCCGGCGGTCGCACCTATTGCTGAGTCCGGCCCGGCAGGATTGCTGCTGAAAATCGATCACCCAGGCTCCGTCGTGACGATAATGGATCCGTCGACTGGCCTCGCCTTGCTCGTTGGCACCGTCGACTCTGTCGCCGGCGCCGGCCCGGCGACTACGTCTGCTCGCCGGACTCCTGGCTATGCGATGCTGCCGACATGGCTTGGAGTGGCAGTCGAGCCAATGTCCGACCTGGTCGAACTTCGCGTGGGCGCGGACGGCTTCGTCCTGACCTCGCCTGGCATTCCAGCGATGAGCGACGCGCCAGCTCCTCCGGCCGCGTCCTTCACCCAACGTTTCGTCCTTCCGGACTTGCCGACCCCAGCATTGTTGCAGCGGCTCAAGGCGCAGATCGCCGCTGCCGCCGCTGCACCGCCTCGCGCACGCAGTCCCGACCGCATAGCCGCTGCGCAGAGCCTGCTCTCGCTCGGGCTGGCGACCGAAGCGCAGGCTGTGCTTGCCCTCGTTGCCACCGAAGATCCTGTTGCCGCCGCCGACCCGAACGTTACCGGCCTCCTGGCGATCGCTGCCCTGCTCGCCGGCCGCAGCCCGGAGGCAGCTGGTCTCGACGACCCGCGCCTCGACGGAACCGATGACATCACGCTGTGGCGGGGGTTGCGCGGAGCGACGAGTGATGCCGATCCCGAAGCCGGCAGAAGCCTTGCCCGGTTGCTGCCGCTCGCCAGCGGCTACCCGGCCGCGCTGCGCGACCGCCTTCGTCCCTTGGTCATTGAGGCCGCGGTAGCCTCTGGACAAACTGCATCCGTTGCGCCCGCATTGGCTGACCCGGCCGATGCGACGCTCGGCTTCGCGCGCGCCTTGCAAAGCGAGCGTGATGGCGAGCTTCCGGCGGCACTGTTGGCCCTCGACGCGCTGACAACGGGGCGAGACCAGCTCATGCAGGTCCGTGCCGGCGTCCGAGCGGTCGAGCTTCGCCTTCGCAGCGGTCTGCTGGACTCTGCCCAAGCTGCCGATGCGCTGGAGCGCTATGCCACTATTTGGCGCGGCGACGCTCGAGAGAGCCGGCTGCGCCTCCGCGTTGCCGAGCTCCGCACCGCCGCTGGGGCGTTCCGACCCGCGCTGGACATGCTACGCGACACCGAACGCCTATTTCCCGAGCAGCAACCTGCTATTCGCGCTGCGATGGCCGCCGTCTTTCGGGTCATGCTGTCGGCACCGCAAACGGTCCCGCCGCTTGAGATGGTGACGCTCGCCAGCGACTACGCCGCCTTGCTGCCGCAGGATGCCGGCGACGGCATCTCCGCTGCGTTGATAGACAAGCTGCTGGCGCTTGATCTGCCGGGCCGGGCCGGGCTGCTGTTGGCATCGCTTATGGCAGCCGCTCCGGCCGGCCCAGCGCGCGCCGCCATCGGAGCGCGACTTGCGCAAACCCAGCTTGAACTTGCCGCCTTTCCGGCGGTCGAGGCAGCGCTCGACGCTTCAGAAGCCTCAGGGCTTCCCGCGGCTCTCATTGAGCAGCGTTCGTTGTTGCGAGCGCGCGCCCGTGCTGCACAGGGAGACCTGCCCGGCGCCGTTGCCGGCCTGCTTGCGCTTGGCACGATTGGCGCGGACGATTTGCGCGCCACTTTGTTGAGCGAGGCCGCCGATTGGAGCGGGAGCCTTGCAGCACTCGCTGATCTCGCTGCGAAGGTCATTCCGGCCGTCGGCCCGTTGTCGGATGCGATGCAGGACATCGTGCTGCGGCAGGCGACTTCTGCCGTGCAGGCAAACGATAGGGTGCTGCTGGCAGAACTTTGGCGCCGACATGGCGCGCGGCTCGCCGGTGCACGCGCTGATCTGTTTCACCTGTTGGCTGCGGAGCCGTTAAGGTCACCTTCCGACCTGCCGCGGACTGCGACGGAGCTGACTTTGGCCCGCCTGCTGCCTGCACGCTTGCAGACGCTCTCGGACCAGAACTTAAGATGATTTCGCAACGAGGGTCGGACCTGCGTCGAACGATTGGCCGCATGCCATGATTTCACTTGCAGTAATTTGCCCCAGGCCCTATCCCCCGTGGTTCTTGGCCCAAGGGGACGATCCCGTCCAACAGGCTGTCTACTGGTTTGGGGGTACGTGATGAACGCACTTGCTCAACTGGGGATGGTCTCGGAACTTCCGAGCGAAAACCAGACGACGATTGCACACTTTCCGTCCTATGAGGGCGAGGACGTTAAGGACTACTTCGTTGAGAGGGACGGCATGAAGTATGCCGGCACACACCTTCTCGTGGATCTCTGGGGGGCGTCCAATCTGGCCGACCCCGCGCTGATCGACACTGCCTTGCGAGAGGCGGCGGTCAAGGCGGGAGCAACGATCCTGCATAGCCACTTCCACCACTTCACCCCTAATGGCGGGGTGTCGGGCGTGGTCGTGTTGGCAGAAAGCCATATTTCCATCCACACTTGGCCCGAGCGCAGCTTTGCCGCGATCGATATATTCATGTGTGGCGCGTGCGATCCGCACGACGCTATCCCGGTGTTGCGCGCCGCGTTCCATCCGGACCGTGTGGATCTCGACGAGCAGCGGCGCGGCCGCGTCTTTTAACTTCACAACGGCGCAGTGCGGGCTAGTCGGACGGTGATGTCCGGCTAGACGTGCTGCGTCTTGAGGCCGTGCGCATCATGAGCAAAACTTGGTTCAACGAGACGCTCTATCCCGGTTGGGGACAGCGTTTCGAGGTGACGCGCATGCTTGCGCAGGTCTCCAGCGCGTATCAAGAAATTGCGGTGTTCGATACTCCCAGCCATGGTCGCGTATTGGCTCTGGACGGCGCCATCCAAATTACCGAGGCCGACGAGTTCGTTTATCAAGAGATGCTGGCCCACGTGCCGTTGCTTGCGCATGGCAACGCGCGACGTGTTTTGATCATTGGCGCCGGTGACGGCGGTGTATTGCGGCGCGTATTGCAGCATCGCACGACCCAGCAAGCGGTCATGGTCGAGATCGACGGAGCGGTTATTCGCCTGGCGAAGGAATTCTTGCCGGATATCGGCGGTGGTGCCTGGGCGGATCCGCGCGCCCAGGTCATCACAGGTGACGGCATCGCCTATGCCGCGGCCGCCGCGCCGGGCTCGTTCGACGTGGTTATCATCGATAGCACCGACCCAGTTGGCGTAGGGGAGGCACTATTCACCGACGCCTTCTACGCCGATTGTGCCCGCGTCCTGACACCTGGCGGCTTGGTGGTGAACCAGTGCGGCGTCCCCTTCATGCAACCGGACGAACTGCGTGAGACCAACCGCCGCCGCCGCCGTGCGTTCCCATATGCATCCGCCTATGTCGCGGCGGTGCCCACCTACGTCGGCGGCTTCATGACCCTAGGCATCGCCGCCAAATTGCCCGGCATAGGCGAGACAACGGTCGACGTGATCCGTGCTCGTTCCCAAACGGCCGGGATTCTCGGCGGCACCCGCTACTGGACGCCCGAAATCCACACCGGCTCATTCAATCTCCCGCCCTATATCGCTGAGCTACTCGGTTAAGCCGGCAACATCGTCATCGCCAGCGGATCACCCTGAAAATGTCCGAGCGCTCATCGGTCCAGAGAACGGGGCCGGGCGTCACTTCATCCCAACCGTCGGCTGCAAAGGTGTCTCCGTTACCACCGGGCGCTGCCATAGCCAAGCCTTCGACTGAGGACTGCCGCAGGAGGTCTCAGCCGTGCTGGCGCCGGGCGTAATAGGCAGGCGGCGACCAACAACAGCGGATATTCCAGAGCAACCGAAAACAGCATCGGCGCAAGCAGGGCATTGAACAGCCCGCCCAAGGCGCCGCCGACCGAGATCAAGAAAAAGTAGCCGGTTAGATACCGCACGTCCGGCCGGCGCGAGGCCAACTCGGTGTGGCAGACCACCGCTGTCAGGGCGAATGCCACAAGTGGTATGAGCATCGCCGTCATAGTCTGTAAGTCGGCAAGGCTAATCGTGCCGGCCGCAGCGAGCGCAATCCCTTGAAGCATGAGCATCGCGCGCCGGTTCAGGCGCGAGCGTCGCGCAAATGCAAGCACGAACGTCAGGATATAGATCGCAAGCGGCACGACCCAAAATAACGGCACTGCGGCGACGTCGGTCGTGATGTGCGTCGTCACGGCGAGCATCAGCGCCGATGGCACGAAGGCGAGCACGACCCAGCGCAGCCGCTCGCTAACGGCGACCGGCATCACTCGCGTGGGTATAATCGACCTCATAACAGGCACCGCCGTCCGCAGCAGGGCTGCTAAGCCGCAGGCAAGCACGGCTCCCGCGGTGACCACGAGCCCTGCCGACCAAAGCTGCAATTGATTTGAAACGCCCCACGTCGTCTCGATCAGGGCCGGATAGCTCAGCAGCGCGGCTAAGCTACCGGCATTGCTCGCTGCATACAGGAAATACGGATCTCGGGCATGCGGGTGAGTGGTCTGGGCGAACCAAGTCTGCATCAGCGGCGCGGTGGCGGCGATAGCTACGAACGGCAATCCAACCGTAAGCGTCAGCAAGGTGAACAGCCAATCGATTGGCGAGGCATCGGCCGGGGGCGGGGCCACGCCTAACGAGAGCGGCATTAAGACCATCGCCGACGCGAGCACGACCATGTGCAGCATAACCTGGGTGCTGGCCTGCAGCCGCGTAGAGGAAAGGTGCGCATAGCCATACCCAAGCAACAACGCTGCTTGAAAGAAACAAACGCAGGTGCTTCAGACCGCCGGCGAGCCGCCAAGCCGCGGCAGCACGAGGCGCGACACGAGCGGCTGCACCGAGAACAGCAAGAATGCCGAGGCAAATAATGAAATTGCGAAGGCGCCCAGCAATATCGGACCTGCCCGGCGGGTCGCATCGACGATGGACATGTCGGACGTTGTATCGAGCATAGATACAAAATCGTAATGATTTGGACACATGGCACGCCAAGAGTAGAATGTCACCTGGTAAAGATCGCGCTCGTGCGCAACAACCTGATTAACGCTAACCTGGCCTAGATGTACGCCCGGGCCGCGACTGGCGTGCCCGAGATCGTCAGGTATCCTCTCCCAAAGCCCGCCGCCGCAGGTCGCGTAGCCGGGACAGGCCGCCAGGGGTATGGGGGTCGACCTCCAGCAGCTTTTGATGCGCCGCCAACGCCCCACGCCAGTCGGACCGCGCTTCGGCCATACGCGACAAATCCTGCAGCGCCGCAAAGCTACGGGGCTCGCGCCGCAGCAATTCCTGGATGTCCCGCACCGCCCCCGCCGCGTCGCCAAGCCGTGCCCGGCCCTGCGCCCGGCCGCGCCAAGCCTCCAGCAAATCGGAATCGAGGTCGAGCGCCGCGTCGAAGCTGTCCACTGCTTCGCCAGGCGAGCCTTCGCTCAGCTCCCGCATGCCGCGTGCGAGCAACAAACGCAGGGCCGGACTGGCGGCCTCGACCCACTTGGCCCGAACCTGCCCTTCCAAGGCCGCCGCTGCTTCCTCGCTCGGCGCCGCGCGCAGGGCAGCGAGCAGGCTGTCCACCGTCGGGTTAGGCGCGCCTTCACCAAACGCCGGTCCCGCCGCGAGCAAAATCAGCAGCAGGGTCCAGTGCCGGGTCACGCCGGAATTGCAGTCATCGCGGGCAGCCCAACCGGCGCCGGCCCGCCCGCCATCCAATCCAGCAGCTCGACCGTATGGATCACCGGCACGCCGCCCGAAAGCT
>CAXTJW010000095.1:0-11067 GCA_964244305.1 uncultured Acetobacteraceae bacterium | reverse complement strand
AGCGGCTGGCCCGGCGTCGCAATCAGTGTGCCGCCGCGCGGAACCTCGCGCCAGCAGCCGCGGTCGCCGTCGATCGGCTCCGACACCAGCAGCAGCCCGGCCGTGCCCTCCTTGTAATACAACGTCGCCGGCCGCGCGTCGCAGGCCCAGCGGAACGCCCAAACGGTATGCCCGTCCGTCAGGGTCGCGGTAAAGCGCAGCGGCTCGTCCACACCCGCCGCACGCATCTGCGCCTTGACCTCCCGCAACGTCGCGACCATGGCGCCGACCGGGTCCCGGTCCAGCCCGCGGGCCATGGCGGCCAGGAAGATCGCCTCGCTGTCGGTCGTGCCGGCGCGGGCGGCATAAAGCTCGTCCGGGATCATCGCCTCGACCCGGCGGCGCATCGTGGCCCAGCCGCCAATCTGGCCGTTATGCATGAACAAGTACTGCCCATGCGCGAACGGGTGGCAGTTGGCCCGGCTGGTCGCCGTCCCGGTCGCGGCGCGCACATGGGCGAAGAACAGATGGCTGCGCACCTGGCTCGCGATGCTGAGCAGGTTCTCGTCCGACCAGGCGGGCCGCACCTCCCGATACAGGCCCGGCGTCTCGCGCTCGCCATACCAGCCGACGCCGAACCCGTCGCCGTTGGTCTCGCTCTTTGCCTCCGTCGCGTGCAACGACTGATGGATCAGGCTATGGCAAGGCGCGGCCACCAGGGTCTCCATCAGGATCGGCTCGCCCTGGAAGGCGAGGAAGCGGCACATCGGACACCTCACGGAGAAAACGGCGACAAGCGACAGATTAGTTACAACCCATGGGACTCGTTCGGCAAGAACAACATTGCCCGGGTGGGCGTCCCTCCTTCGGCACGGACGCCGCAATTGACACGGCCCCGCGCGGAAGCAATACCGCCCCACTCGTGAGGAAATAGTAAATGCCGGTCCACGCTTTCATCTTTCCTGGCCAGGGCAGCCAGGTCACCGGCATGGGCCGCGACCTCGCCGCCGCCTTCGCCCCCGCCCGCGAGGTGTTCGGCGAGGTGGACGAGGTGCTGAAGCAGAAGCTGTCCAAGCTGATGTTCGAAGGCCCGGCTGAAACACTGACGCTGACCGAAAATACCCAGCCGGCGCTGATGGCGATGTCGATGGCCGTGCTGCGCGTGCTCGAGCACGAGGGCGGGTTCCACCTCGCGGACAAGGCCGTGCTCGTGGCGGGCCATAGCCTGGGCGAATACAGCGCATTGGCTGCGGCGGGCAGCCTGACGCTCGCCGACGCGGCGCTGCTGCTTCGCCGCCGGGGCCTGGCGATGCAGGATGCGGTGGCGGCGGGGGAGGGCGCGATGGCGGCCCTGCTCGGCGTCGAGCTGGAGCAGGCGCAGGGCATCTGCGCCGACGCGGCATTGCTGGTGCATGAGGACGGGACCGAGGAGCGCCAGGTGGTCGAGCCGGCCAATGACAATGGCGGCGGCCAGGTGGTGATTTCGGGCCACCGTGCGGCGGTCGAGCGCGCCATCGACTTGGCGAAGGCACGCGGCGTGCGCCGGGCGATGCTGCTGCCGGTGTCGGCGCCGTTCCACTGCGCGTTGATGGCCCCGGCCGCCGACGCGATGCGAGACGCCCTGGGCAACACGGCCCTGCGGCCGCCCGAGGTGCCCGTCGTGACAAACGTCAGCGCCGAGCGGGCCACCGACCCCGACGAGATCCGCACCCTGCTGGTCCAGCAGGTGACCGGGACCGTGCGCTGGCGCGAGAGCGTGCTGGCCTGCGCCGCCATGGGTGTCGACAGCTTTTTAGAGATCGGCGCCGGCAAGGTGTTGGCCGGCCTGGTGCGGCGGATCAGCCCCGACAGCGCCACGGCCTCGGCGGGCACGCCGTCCGAGATCGAAGCCATGTTGCGGCTACTGTGAGCGGCATGTTCCGCCTGGACGGCAAGGCGGCGCTGATTACCGGCGCGTCGGGCGGGCTGGGTGCGGCCATCGCCCGCGTGCTGCATGCGCAGGGGGCCCGGGTCGCACTGTCCGGCACGCGGCGCGATGCGCTGGATGCATTGGCATCGGAGCTTGGCGAGGGTGCGCACGCCTGCCCGGCCGACCTGCGCGACCCGGCCGCCGCCGACGCCCTGGTGGCCGCAGCCGAGGCGGCGTGCGGGCCGCTCGACATCCTGGTGAACAACGCCGGGCTGACGCGCGACATGCTGGCGTTGCGGATGAAGGACGAGGACTGGCAAACGGTGCTGGACGTGGACCTCGCGGCGCCGTTCCGGCTGGCGCGTGCGGCGCTGCGCGGCATGGTGCGGCGGCGCAGCGGGCGGATCGTGAATATCGGCAGCATCGTGGGCGCGACCGGCAATCCGGGCCAGGCCAACTATGCCGCCGCGAAGGCCGGGCTGGCCGGTATGGCAAAGGCGCTGGCGCAGGAGGTCGGCAGCCGCGGCATCACGGTGAATGTGGTTTCGCCGGGCTTCATCGAGACGGCGATGACGGATAAGCTCAACGCGGAGCAGAAGGCGAAGCTGACTGGCGCGATCCCGCTGGGCCGCATGGGCCAGCCGGCGGATGTGGCGGCGGCAGTGCTATATTTGGTCTCCGACGAGGCCGGCTGGGTGACTGGGGCCACGCTGCACGTCAATGGCGGGATGGCGATGATCTAGATCGAACATTCACCACGGTGCGTCCGCGCACCTGACCGGCCAGGATCGCATCGGCGCGCGCGGGCAGCGCGTCCAGGCCGACCTCCTCGGTGACCAAGGCGAAGTCGTCCGCCTGCAGCTCTTGCGCGATGCGCCGCCAGGCCTCGGTCCGGAGCGCCGCAGGGCATTGGACGCTGTCGATCCCAAGCAGGGCCACGCCCCGTAGGATGAACGGAAATACCGTCGCCGGCAGGTCCGTCCCGCCCGCCAGCCCGCAGATGGCGACCGCGCCGCCATAGGCCATCGCGGCGATCACATTGGCCAGGATCGTGCCGCCCACCGTGTCGACCGCGCCCTGCCAGCGCTCGGCCTGCAGCGGCTTGCCCAGCGTCTGGTATTCGGCGCGCTCCATGATGGCGGACGCGCCCAGCCGCTCCAGGAACTCCCGCTCGCTGGCGCGGCCGGTCAGCGCCGTGACGCGGTAGCCGAGCCGCGACAGCACCCGGACCGCGACGCTGCCGACGCCCCCCGCGGCACCGGTGACCAGGACGTCGCCGCCCTTGCGGATGCCATGACGTTCTAGCGCCATGGCGGAGAGCATGGCCGTCAGCCCGGCCGTCCCGACCGCCATCGCCTGCCGTGCATCGAGCCCGGCCGGAAGCGGAACCAGCCAGTCCGCCTTGACCCGGGCGCGCTCCGCGAAGCCGCCCGACCAGCCCTCGCCCACGCCCCAGCCGGTCAGCACGACCTTGTCGCCGGGCCGGAAGCGGCCGTCGTCCGATTGCGCGACGGTGCCGGCAAAGTCGATGCCGGGCACGATCGGATAACGCCGCAGGATACGGCCCAGGCCCTTGAGCGCCATGCCGTCCTTGTAGTTGAACGACGAGTACTCGACGTCGACCGTCACCTCCGCCTCCGGCAGGTCGGCGTCGGTCAGGGTTTCGAGCGCAACCGCCTGGCCGTTGCCGTCCTTGCGGGCAACGAGCGCCCGGAAACCCGTCGGGCTCGCAACGCGCGTGGTCGCGCCGGTCTCGTCAGCCATCGGCCCTCCAGGTCTGCATTTCCGCGACCTTCACAGATCGCGGTATGGCCCGCAATATTCCGCCAAGGGCGGTCCGATAGCCGCTTGGTCAGCATCCAGCTCGTTCCGGTCTCGGTCGGTTGGGAGCACGCCGTCATGGTCCTGGCGCTGCGGATCATCGCCTTGGGCCGCCTGTGCACGCGTTGGCTTGCTGCCGGGCCGAGCCGTGTGAGAAGGTAGCATCGCGTTGGCAACGAGCCGCGCCGGGGGGACGCAAGATGATCTCAAAACGACCGCTGTTGGCAGGCCTGGCGCTGCTGCTCACCCTGACGGCCCGACCTGGGATGCAGCAGGCTGAAGCGCAGCAGGCGGGGGCGCAGGCGACCGTAAAAATCGGCGCGATCTATCCGTTGACCGGCGGCACCGCATCGGCCGGCACCGCGCTGCGCGACGCCGTCGAGATCGCGGCCGAGATCATCAACAACCCGCACCCCGAGCTGTCCGCCTTGCCGCTGGCGGAAGCGTCCGGCCTGCCCGGCCTTGGCGGCCGCAAGGTGGAGCCGGTGTTCTCCGACAGCCAGGGCAACCCGGCCGTCGCGCAAAACCAGGCGCTGCGCCTGATCACGCAGGACAAAGTCGTCGCCCTCGTCGGCGCATACCAGTCGAGCGCCACCCTGACCGCCAGCGCCGTGGCCGAGCGCTACGGCATCCCATACCTCGCCGGCGAGGCCAGCGCGCCGAGCCTGACGACGCGCGGGTTCAAGTGGTTCTTCCGCTCGACGCCGATCGGCACCGACTTCGGCGCGGCCTATGCGGACTTCCTAGGCGGGCTGCAGGCGAAGGGCCGGGCGGTCGGCACCATCGCGCTGATCAACGAGAACACCGAGTACGGCACGTCGACCGGCGATGCCATCACGAAGGCGCTCGATGCGAAGGGGTTGAAGATCGCGCTGCACATCGCCTACTCCGCCAACAGCTCGGACGTGAGCGCGCAGGTGCTGCAGTTGAAGCAGGCCAACCCGGACGTGGCGATCTTCGTCAGCTACACGTCGGATTCCATCCTGTTCATGAAGACGATGCGCAACCTGGACTGGAAGCCGCCGGTGCTGATCGGCGACGACTCCGGATTTTCCGACACGGCGTTCATCGCGGCGGTGGGCGACCTGGCGGAGGGCGCGGTCAACCGCAGTTCCTACGACATCGGCAAGCCCGGCACCGTGCCATTCCTGGTGAACGAGCTCTATAAAAAGAAGGCCGGCCATAACCTGGACGATACCAGCGCACGTGGTTTGCAGGGCTTCCTGGTCCTCTGCGAGGCGATCAACCGGGCCGGGTCGACGGAGCCGGCGAAGATCCAGGCCGCGCTGCAGGCGACCGACCTCAAGGCGAATCAACTGATTATCGGCTATGATGGCGTGAAGTTCGATGCGGACGGGCAGAACGAGCGGGCGGCGACCCTGCTGGTGCAGCTCCGCAACCGCGCCTACGTCCCGATCTGGCCCGACAAGCTCGCCGCCACGCAGCCGGAGCTGCCGTTCCACGGCTGGGGCAACTAGCCGCCCGCCTTGATCCTCCTGCAAGTAATCGTCAGCGGCTTATTGATGGGCGCGGTGTATGCGCTGTTCTCGTCGGGGCTGACGTTGATCTGGGGCATGATGAACGTCGTCAACTTCGCCCATGGCGACTTCGTCATGCTCGGGATGTATGTGGCGTTCTTCACCTATACGCTGCTGGGGGCCGGGCCGCTCGTTTCGGTGCCGCTGGCGGCGCTGCTGCTCGCCGGGCTGGGCGTTTTGGTGTATTTCGCGCTGATCCGGCATGTGATGCGCGGGCCGATGCTGGCCCAGATCCTCTCGACCTTCGGCCTCGCGCTGCTGCTGCGCTACGGCGCGTTCTGGGCTTTCAGCGCCAATTTCGTGACACTGCCGGACACCCTGGTCGGCGGCACCTTCGCGGTGGCAGGCCTGCGGATCGAAGCGGCGCGGCTGCTCGCCGGCGTGGTGGCCCTGGTGCTGACGCTCGGCATGCACCTCATGCTCACCCGCACGATGCTCGGCAGCCGCCTGCTCGCCGTTTCGGAGGACCGCTCGGCCGCGATGCTGGTCGGCATCCGGCCGGAACCGATGCAGGCGCTGGCCTGGGCGCTCGCCGGCGCCAGCACCGGGATCGCCGGCGCGCTGATCGCTTTATTTTTCTATGTTTCGCCGACGGTCGGCGAGGCGCTCACTCTAATTGCGTTCATAACCGTGTCTTTGGGCGGCTTCGGCAGCGTGCCCGGCGCACTCATCGCCGGCGTGCTGATCGGCGTGATCCAGGCGCTCTCGGCGTTCTGGGCCGGGGCGGTCTACCAGGACATCGTTATTTATGCATTGTTCCTGACGCTGCTGTGGGTGCGGCCACAGGGCTTGCTGGGCCACGCATGAGGGCCGCACTGGCCACCACCGCGCTGTTCGCTGTGCTCGCGCTGCTGCCGTTGCTGGTCCACGACGTGTTTTATCAGCGGGTCGGCGCGCTGGTGCTGCTGGGGGCGATCTCCGCCTCGGCGTGGAACCTGATCGGCGGCTATGCGGGGCAGGTGTCGGTGGGCCATGCGGTCTATTTCGGCGCCGGGGCCTATGCGTCGCTGGTGGTCTATAACCGCCTCGGCTGGCCGCCGATCGCCGGCGCGCCGCTCGGCGTCGCCGTCAGCCTGCTGCTGGCCACCGTCACCGGATTGCCCACGTTCCGGCTGAGCGGGCACTATTTCTCGATGGCGACCATCGCGGCGGCGGAGCTGGTGCGCCTGCTGGTCACCAACTGGGACCTGATGGGCGCCGCGGTCGGGCTGATGGGCCCGGCCGTGCCGCGGGGCTTGCCCGACCTGCAGTTCAACGATCCCCGGGTGTACTACTGGATTTTCCTAGGCGTACTGGCGGCGCTGCTCGGGCTGACCTGGGCGATGCAGCGCGGCCGCATGGGCTACTACCTCCGCGCCATCAACGGCAGCGAACGCGCTGCCCGCAGCCTCGGGGTGCCCGTGCGCCGGTTCAAGCTCTACGCGCTGCTGCTCTCGGCCACCTTCACCTCGCTCGCCGGCACGCTGTATGGCGTGATGGTCGGGTTCGCCGACCCGGACAGCGTGCTGGGGGTGCTGGTCTCGGTCAAGATGGTCATCATCGCGGCGCTCGGCGGCGCCGGCACACTGTTCGGGCCGCTGATCGGCGCGGCCATCCTGGTGCCGCTCGAGGAGACCACCAACGCCGCGTTCGGCGGCTCCGGCACCGGCATCACCTACGTCGTCTATGGCGCCGTCATCGTGCTGATCGCCCGCTTCCAGCCCGGCGGCCTCGCCGAGCTGGGCCACACCCTCATGGAACGCAGCGCGCAACGGGCAGCCCGAAGGGTGCGCCGTGCTGCTTGAGGCGCGCGGCGTCGTGATAAGCTTCGGCGCGTTCCGGGCGGTGGACGGCGCGAACATCGACGTGGCCGAGGGCGACATCATCGGCCTGATCGGCCCCAACGGCGCGGGCAAGAGCACCTTCTTCAACGCCCTCGCCGGCGACGTGCCGCCCACCGCGGGGACCATCGCCTTCGACGGCCGCGACATCACCCGCGCGACGCCGGAGGAGCACGCGCGCCTCGGCATCGCCCGCAGCTTTCAGGTGCCGGTCACGTTCGAGGACATGAGCGTGGCGGAGAACGTGCTGGTCGGCGCGTTCCTGCGCCATCCCGGCCGGGCCGCGGCGGAGTCGGCGGCGGCCGAGGTGCTGGAGTTCACCGGCCTCGCGCCGCTCGCCCGCAGCCGTGCCCGCAGCCTCGGCACGCCCGGCCGCAAGCGGCTCGAGATCGCCCGCGCGTTGGCGACGTCGCCGCGATTGCTGCTGCTGGACGAGGCGCTGGCCGGGCTGACGCCTGTAGAAATCCGCGCGGCGATCGAACTGGTGCGCCGCATCCACGCCCGCGGCATCACGTTGATCATCGTCGAGCACATCATGGAGGTGATCCTGACCCTGGCGCATCGCGCCGTGGTGTTCCACCAGGGCCGTGTGATCGCGGACGGTGCGCCGCGCGACGTGGTCGCCGACCCGGCGGTCGTATCCGCCTATCTGGGCCGCAGCATGACGCGGAAAGCGGCGGTCCCGTGACGGAAGTGGCGCTGGATGTGCGGAACCTGGCGGTGCGCTATGGCGACCTCGTGGGCGTCGCCGACGTATCTTTGCAGGTGCAACGGGGCAGCGTCGTCGCGCTGATCGGTTCCAACGGGTCGGGCAAGACGACGACGCTGAACGCCATCGCCGGGCTGGTGGCGGCGGCGTCCGGACGGGTGATGTGGCAGGGGTCGGACATCACCAATCAGCCCGCCTATGCCGTCGTGAAGCGCGGGCTGGCGCTGTCGCCCGAGGGCTGGCGGCTGTTCGTCGGCCAGACCGTGGAGCAGAACCTGCGGCTGGGCGCCACGACGCTGCGCGACAAGTCGCGGCTGCCCGCGGCGCTCGACCGGGTGTTCAGCTTCTTCCCACGCCTGGCGGAACGGCGGCGGCAGCGCGCGGGCACGCTGTCGGGCGGCGAGCGGCAGATGCTGGCGATGGGCCGCGCCCTGATGTCCGAGCCGCAGATGCTGCTGCTGGACGAACCGAGCCTCGGCCTGGCGCCGGCCGTGGTCGAGACGCTATATGAGACGCTGGTCCGGCTGCATGCGGACGGAATGACCCTATTGCTGGCCGAGCAGTCGGTGGAGCTGGCCCTGGAGATCGCGCAGCATGCGTATGTGCTGCAGACCGGGCGCAGCGTGCTCGACGGCCCGGCGGCGGAGCTGGCGCGCGACCCGGAGGTGCAGCGGATCTACTTGGGGCTTTGATGGCGGCGGCTGTGTTAGCGGCGTTCCGTCAGACGATGCCCGGGCAGACACTGCGCTGGATGCGTGCCGTATCGTTCTGTCTGTTGGTCGTCTGACAGCATGTCGCACCGGAACCAATCGTGATCGTCGTGGCGCTTCACATCTCCTTCACACCTTTGCGTTAAAATCCGCCCGAACAAGGCTGGATGTGCCCCACTTCAAAACGAAGTTGCGGGCAGCCTGCCGCGATACGGTGATCATGTTGCAGGTCAGTGGAGGCGCCGGACCAACCTCGTCACAGGCAGCCACTCCGTTAGCGGAGATGACCCTGCCGCAAATTGCTGCCCTTCGCCCCACACAGTTGGCATTGCTTGGCTCCGCAGACGTCGCGGCCCTCTCGCCAAAGCAGGTGGCTGCATTCTTGCCGGCAAACATTGGGAGCATTCCCAACGAAGCCATCGGCGGCTTCGGCGCTGGACAGGCCGCGGCATTGACGGCCGCACAAGTTGCTTCCTTGCGGCCTGGGCAGGTCGGCGCGCTCGCCGTTGCGCAATCGGCTGCACTCGCCCCAAATCAGCTTGGCGTGCTGACCGCGCTGCAAGTCGCGGCGATTCCGCCAGCGGCCGTCAGCACGCTCACGGGCCAGCAACTTGCCGCCATTCCGCGTTTGGGCATCAGCGGGCTTGCTGCCTCCGCGCTGTCCGCGTCGCAGGTGGGCAGCCTCACCCTGCAGCAAGTCACCTCGCTGCAGCCGGCTCAGGTTGCGGCGCTATCGACCAGCGCATTTGCCAACCTGAGCAAAAGCCAGATCGGCGCCTTGTCGCCGCCCGCAATCACCGCGCTCACAACGCCTCAGCTCACCTCGCTGTCGAGCACCCAGATCACCGGGCTGACGACAACCCAGATCGCGGTATTGAAGCCTGCCCAAGTGGCGGCCCTTTCGGCCAGCATCGCGCAATTTGACGCCCACCAGCTTTCGGCGTTGCCTGCCTCCGGTATCGCGAAGCTATCCGATGCAACGATCGACGGCCTATCGGCAAGCCAGATCGCGTCGTTTGCCGGATCCCAACTTGCCGCGGCCGGAACCGGTGCGATCGCTGGCTTGACCCTCGACCAGCTCGCCGCGGTTTCGGCGAGCGCATTGCACGTGCTCACGGTCGGCCAGGTCGCGTCCCTGTCCACGTCCCAGGTTAGCGGGCTCACGCTTACGCAGGTCGGTGCGCTGACCGCGGTGCAGGTGGCGGCGCTGCCGGTCGGCGACATCGCGGCGCTCGCGCCCGCGCAGCTGGCCGGGCTCAAGCCGGCGACCGCTGCCGGTCTGTCTACAGCGCAATTGGGCACGCTCTCGCCCGAGCAGCTGGGCGGCCTTACCACGTCCCAGGTCGCGGCCCTTCGCCCGCCCCAGGTCGCCTCCCTGTCCGTAACCAGCCTGAACGCGCTCAGCCCGGCGCAGGTCGCGGCGCTCGCGCCGATCGGCATCGCCTCCCTGACGCCGTCGCAGGTGGCCGGGCTCGCGCCGGGTCAGCTCGGCGCGCTCTCCGTCTCGCAGCTGGCGTCCATCACCGGACCGCAGGCCGCGCAGCTGTCGACCGACCAGGTCGGGGCGCTCAGCGTCAAGCAGACCGCATCCCTCTCGCGCGGCGCCATCGCCGGATTGGGCAGTCTGCAAGTGGCCGCACTCTCGACCGCGCAACTGGCGGGCCTGACCAACTACCAGATGGGCGGACTGCGTGCGTCGCAGGTTGCCGCGATCCCGGCAGGCAACCTCGATGCGCTCGGGACCGGGCAGATCGCGGCCCTCCAGCCGTCCAGCGTGGCTGGGTTCGGGACCGACGCGCTCGCCGCGCTCGGCACCGGGCAGATCGCCGCCCTTACCGCGCCACAGGTCGCTACGCTGTCGTCGAAACAGGTTGTCGCGCTCACGTCCGCGCAAGTCGACGCGTTCACGCCGTCGCAGCTGGGTGTGCTGTCGATTGCGCAGGCAGGGGCGCTCGCCGACAGCACGGTGGCGTCGCTCAGCGGCAAACAGCTCGCCGCCATCCCCCGAGGCGCCGTCGCCGGGCTATCCACCAGCGCGCTCGCCGGCCTGACCCCGACGCAGTTCAGCGCCTTCACCGCCTCGCAGGTCGGCGGCTTCGGCACCGGCCAGGTCGCGTCCTTGTCCTCGGCCCAGGTCGGCGGGCTCACGTCTGCCCAGCTCGGCGCGCTGACCGCGGCGCAGGTGGCAAGCCTGAGCCCCGACATCGACGCCGCGCTCGTGCCGGCGCAAATCGCCGGTTTGTCGCCGAACGGGGTCGCGGGGCTGCCGGTCGCGGCCACGAGCGGCTGGAGCGACACGCAACTCGCGGCGCTCGCGCCGTCGCAGGTCGGTTCCCTGGGCACTGCCAATGTCGGTGCCCTCACCACGGACCAGTTCGCCGCCTTGGGCACGGCCCAGCTCGGAGCGCTGACAAAAGCGCAAGGAGCGGCGATTCCGGCCGGGACCGTCGCGGGCCTGACTGATGCGCAAGTGGCCGCGCTGTCGCCGGTGTCGGTCGGCGGTCTATCGAGCGCTGCGGTGGCGGGCCTGGGTTCGGACCAGATCGCGGCGCTTGGCACGTCGCAGGTGCGGGCACTCGGC
>CAXTJW010000094.1:0-11148 GCA_964244305.1 uncultured Acetobacteraceae bacterium | reverse complement strand
GCGCCACAAAGCTGCGGATCGCCGCCTCCATCGCGAAATGGCCACAGCCCTGCAACGGCAACACGGCGTGCTCGCCCGGTCGTCCCCCGGCATGGCGAGCACGCGCTCGCGGATCGCGGCTACCAGCTTGCGGAAATCGAGGTCCCACGGCGCATAGTCCTGCGCAGCGGCTGCGCGCACCGACGGGTGAGTGGTGACGGGTCCCGGTATGAGAAGCAACATCGAGGTATCGGCCTGCGACAACGGTTGATCGCGGGATTGAGCTTATCGCGCGAATATACGATGGAATACAGCATCGCAGACGGCAGCGGAACTTGCTAGAAGCAGCGTATGATATCGCCCTTGCCGCTGCCCGACTGGGTTCCCTGGTGGGCCAATCTCGCGATCCTGATCGCCGGGCTGCTATTTGCCTTGATGTTCCTGCTGATGCCCTTCGCTGTATTCGGCGTTAAGGGCCGATTAGACCTGGTGGAAGCGCGCCTGGACGAGATCCAAGGCGAAATCCGCAGCCTTTCGCTAAGGCTGCCTGAGCCGGGCCTGGGTAATGGCCGAGCTTCGGTCGATATGCGCCGCTTCACCGAACCCGGCGATTTTTCTGACTCGCGCGAAACTGACGCGTATTCCGGCCCTCGCCCACCGATTCCACCCGCCCCGCGTGATCGCAGACCGCCCGTCATGCCGCCCCGCACCGAGCCGAGGCTCTATTGAACAGCGGCTTGCGCGATTGCCGCCCGCGGGTGCTTGATGGGCACAAATGAGACTCTTGGAGCTGCTTTAGATGCGCATGAGCGTTGTGCAGATGAACCCTGGTGCCGATAAGGCCGCCAATATCGCCCAGGCTAGCGGTTTGATCGACGCTGCTATTGCGGCCGATAAGCCCGATTTCATCAGCCTGCCTGAGATGTGGACCTGCTTAGGCGGCGATCGCGCGACCAAGCAGATGGAGGCGGAGTCGCTGCCTGCGCCAGGTTCGAACGAAATGGGCGGCCTTGCCTATGAATTCCTGCGCAACACGGCCCGGGAGCGCGGCATTCATCTGCATGGCGGCTCAATCTGCGAGAAAAGCGATGCGGAGGGCGGCAGCCGGCTTTTCAACACCACCGTGGTGTTCGATCCGCAAGGCGCTGAGGTCGCGCGCTATCGGAAAATCCACTTGTTCGATAGCACGACGCCGGATGGCCAGGGCTATCGCGAAAGCGCCAGCTATGGCGGTGGCGACCATATCGTGGCCTTCGATGCAGGAGGCCTGCGAGTGGGCTGCACGATTTGCTACGACCTGCGGTTCCCCGAACTTTTCCTCGCGTTACGCCGGGCCGGAGCGGAGCTGATTTTTTTACCATCCGCTTTCACAGTGCCGACCGGGCGCGACCATTGGGAGGTTTTGATCCGCGCCCGGGCCATTGAGACCCAATGTTGGATCGCGGCCGCTGCCACTTGGGGCCAGCATCGTGACGGCACCGGGCAAATCCGGCTCACCTTTGGCCGCTCGCTCATATGCGATCCTTGGGGACAGGTGGTCGCGACGGCATCGGACGGCGTCGGTTGGACCACGGCACGGATCGATGCGGCGATCACCGCCCGGGTTCGGCGTGACATGCCCGTTTTGGAACACCGGCGGCCTGCTATCTTTGGGATGCAATGACACCGATGCGTTTACGGGCGTTGCGTTGCTATTCTGCAACGTATTCGCGTGCAACCGGGTCATCGGCCTAATGTCCGCCGCAGTGCCCCTGCTCGCAACGGCTGGGGCAGTGCATATCGCCCGTCCAGTCGAGCGTGTCGCATTTGTCGCCTCGCCAACAATCCTCGCGAGTGAGAGCCGCGAACGCCTGTCGCAGCTATATGGTAATTGCGCTCTGTCGGATGCGGACGTGGTGGTATGCCTCGGCGGTGACGGGTTCATGCTCGAAACGCTGCATCTTCTGATGTCGACCGAGTCATCCACTCCGGTTTACGGAATGAACTGCGGCTCGGTCGGTTTCTTGATGAACGCGTTCGCCGAGGATGAGCTGCCAACTCGTCTTAGATGCGCACAGGCCGCCGTGCTGCATCCGCTTCGCATGCACGCCGTAACCCAGACTGGTTCGGTAGAGGAAGCTCTGGCGCTCAATGAAGTTTCGTTGCTGCGCCAGTTACGACAGGCAGCAAAGATCCGCATCACGGTCGACGGCCGTGTTCGTCTGCAAGAGTTGATCTGCGACGGAGTGCTCGTCTCTACGCCTGCAGGCTCGACCGCCTACAACCTTTCGGCGCATGGGCCGATTGTCCCGTTGTCGGCCAATCTCCTGCCGTTGACCCCAATCAGCGCTTTTCGACCCCGCCGGTGGCGCGGCGCATTGCTTCCCAGCACCGCGGACGTGCTGTTCGAGATCTTAGAGCTCGATAAACGGCCTGTTGCGGCGGTTGCGGACTTCACCGAGGTCCGCGATGTCGCCTCTGTCGCCGTCAGTGAGGATCGAAGCGTGAAGACGACGATCCTGTTCGATCCCGATCAGAGCCTATCCGAGCGGATTATCGCCGAGCAATTCACCGTCTGATGCAAGCGTCACCGAAGCGATCTCCCATAGGTCGCTTCGGCGAGGCTTGCTTGCATTGTGCCGCTTCCATGTCGCCATTAGGCAGCGACGAGTTGCGCCATGACATTGATTGCTGGGGTGATAAGCGCTAGGACGGCAGGCGTCCTATCGGCAATCGCAGAAGATGGCTGGGCAAGAACTTCGCCCTGGCTGGTCTGCGTCGATTGATCCCGAACCATGTAGCCGCGGCCCCAAACTGTTCCGATCAGATCACCCGCCCCGGCAATCGCCAGCTTCTTGCGCAGCTTGCAGATGAAAACGTCGATGATCTTCATCTCCGGCTCATCCATGCCGCCATAGAGATGATTGAGGAAAGCCTCTTTGGTGAGCACCATGCCCTTACGCAGCACCAACAACTCGAGGATGGCGTATTCTTTCCCAGTAAGATGAACGGGGTGGCCGGAGACCAGCACCTCCCGGCTATCTAGATTGAGTTGCACGGGACCGACGCGCAGCGTGGGCTGGCTGTAGCCTTTGCTGCGTCGCACGATCGCCTGCATGCGAGCCAGCAACTCCGTCCCATCAAATGGCTTCGAGATGAAGTCATCTGCGCCGACGCTGAATGCTTTCACCTTGGCTTGGGGCCGGGTCAGCCCGGATAGGATGATGACAGGCGCCTCGATCCGGCTGGAGCGCATCCGCCGCACAACCTCGTAGCCGTCCATATCTGGCAGCATGAGGTCGAGCAGGACGATGTCGTAGTCGTAGTGGCGCACCACTTCGAGCGCCTCCTCTCCGGTGTCGACATGATCGACGATGCCGCCATTGGCCTTCAGCATCTGTATCACGCCACGGGCTGTTACAAGTTCATCTTGGACTAGTAGCACACGCATGAGTTGCTCCTGAACGTTCGACGACACTGATATGCAACTTTTGCGTGTATTTGTCCATACCTTTTTCATCTTTATGACGTATCAAGAGTGAGACACGGCTTAAAACGCAGTGAGGAGATATCAGTATGGCGCGAAGGCAGACTACGCAGTGAAAACAGCGCAATGCATCAAAATAGAGACCGGCGGTCTCTGTGTCGCCCGGCGCCTTGAAGCGGCGCCCAGCATCATTGCCCGGGCGGCTGGATTATCGCTGTATGGCCGTGTAGCCGCGGTATCCGGCATGATGGTCGAAGTCGCCGGGCTCGGCGGGCATGCCGCCATTGGTGACCGGATCACGCTGGCTCCGCAGGCCCCCGCCTCGCAGTCCACGGAGCCTCAAACCGGCCTTCCCCGCCGTGGCGCCACGATCGCTGCCGAGATCGTTGGATTCCGTGCTGGCCAAGCCCGTGCCTTGGCGTTCGGCGCGCTCGATGGCATCGGTCCGGGCTGCGCGGTCGCCACGCCCCGGTTGCGTGTGGGCGGCGCACAGCTTGCCGTGAGTGATGGCTGGATCGGGCGGATCGTGGATCCGATGGGTGAGGCCCTGGATGGATTGGGGCCGCTTCCGGCCGGACCGCCAAGGCCGGTCAATATCGGTCCGCCCGCAGCGGCCAGCCGCGCGCGGCTTGGCCCGCGCATCAGCCTCGGAGTTCGAGTGCTGGACCTGTTCACGACCTGCCGAAAGGGCCAGCGGCTCGGTCTATTTGCCGGGTCCGGCGTAGGCAAATCCACGCTGCTGTCGATGTTGGCGCAGCAGGCGGACTGCGATGTGGCGGTGCTGGCGTTGGTCGGTGAGCGTGGGCGCGAGGTGCGCGAGTTCATCGAGGATGATCTAGGCACCGCGGGGCTGGCGCGCTCTGTCGTTGTGATTGCGACCTCCGACCAGCCGCCGCTGATGCGTCGCGAGGCGGCGTATGCCGCGATGACGATCGCCGAGCATTTTCGCGATCAAGGCAAATCCGTGCTGCTGTTGATGGACAGCGTCACCCGGTTCTGCCTGGCACTTCGCGAGATCGGCCTCGCAGCAGGAGAGCCGCCGGCCACGCGCGGCTATCCACCCAGCGTATTCGCCGAGCTGCCTCGCCTGCTCGAACGCGCTGGTCCCGGTCCAGACCGCGGCGGCGGGACCGGCCATATCACTGCGCTATTTACCGTACTTGTAGAGGGTGACGACCATAATGAGCCGGTTGCCGATGCTGTCCGGGGTATTCTCGACGGCCATGTCGTGCTTGACCGCCGGATTGGCGAGGCTGGGCGGTATCCTGCGGTCGACGTGCTGCGATCCTTGTCGAGAACGGTGCCGGGTTGCAACACCGCGGTCGAGAACCGATGGACCCGGCGCGCCCGCGGCATACTCGCATTGCAGGCGGAGCTGGTGGATTTGGTTCGCCTTGGCGCTTATCGTACTGGCACCGATGCCGCTTCCGACGAGGCGCTGCGTCTTGCGCCGGCTATCGAAGCGATTCTGCAACAAACGAAACAGGATCCGTGCGAGCTAGGCGAAGCCTTCGGGAAACTGCGCGAGGCGTTGGAGGAACAAGATGAAGACTGACCCAATGGCGACCGTTGCCCGGCTACGCCGCCTCGCGCGCGACGAAGCGAGCCAGGGGTTATCCCGCGCGCTGGCCACCGAGGCGGCTGCCGACGCCCGGGCCGCCGATGCTACGCGCCAGATCGCCGACGAGACGGCGGCGGCGTCAAGCCTCATGGGCGACGACGCGATGGTCGAGGCGTTCGCCGCCTGGCTGCCCGGCGCACGTCAGCACGCCGCCAGCACGCGCGCGGCATGTGAACGCGCGGGCGCCGAGGTCGGCCGGATGCGCGCGATCCTGGCCGTCAGCCGGGCCGCCGTCGAGGCCGTAGAAACATTGTTGTCTCAACGCGCAGAGGCATTGGCCAAAGACATTGCCCGGCGCGAACAGGCCGAACTGGACGAGGTTGGGCGCGGCACCACGCCGGAGTAGCGCATGCGCCTCCACCACGAACGGACTGCGGGAGATGCGCATGCCCGTATCGGCGCTGCGTTGGCCAGAAATCGGCCGTGCTGCCTGGCACGGTGACGTCTGATCGAGGATCGCGTTCACTCCAACTTGCGTCCGGCGCTTGGCTGTTGGATATCCCGATCATGCCAAGCATCGCCTGTCCCATGCCTGCGACCGTCCAGCCTCCGACATTGCTATGGGCAGACCCTGCCATCGACACACCTGCGAGCATGCAGGCGATGTCTTGCCCAAACTGCGGGTCGCCAACGTCCAAGCCGCTCGTGCTGACCATCGACGTGCAGCTGCCGGACAACCCGTCGAAACGGCTCCACGTATTGCGATGCCCAGCCTGCACCTGTCATTTCTATGACAGCCAGGTTCCACCAGACTACGCCGAGCCCGCGCTGAACGATCGGGGACGCGTGCCGTTCTATGTGCAGCAAGGGGCCGGCGTTTCGCTCATTACCCGGCCCTTGGCGCAGGTCGCGGCTTCCGCTGGCAGCGCCTATATGGAAATCGGCTGCGGCTACGGCTTTGGGCTCGACTTTGCGCTGAATACTCGCGGTTGGCATGGGGTCGGCATCGATCCCGCGCCGCTGGCCGCGCTGGGTCGCGACGGGCTGCAACTGCCGATCGAGCTGCGATACCTAAGGGACGACGATGAGGCCCGAGGCACCATGGACGTCGTGATGGGCTCGGAGGTCATTGAGCACGTGACCTCACCCGCCGCATTCGTCCGCACATTGCGCGCCATGCTGAGGCCGGGCGGACTGCTTATTTTGACGACGCCGAACGGGGACGACATCGACACAGCGTCGCCGCCGGGCATCATCATTCCGTTGCTGTCGCCGAGCCTGCACCTTGTAATCCAGAGCACGGCGAGCCTCACGGCGTTGCTGCGGCAAGCCGGTTTTACCCAAGTTGACGTTCAGGTCGACAGCCATTCCCTGGTTGCATTCGCGAGTGATGCACCGTTGGTCCTGGAACGGGACCACGACCGGCTGCGTCGCATGTATCGCGCCCACCTCGCACGCCGTGCGGCAATATCCGACCCACACAGCGACATTTTCCTGGGCTTTGCCGGCCGGGCGTTCCAGGAGAGCGTGAATGATGGCGATCTGGACACGGCCACGGCCGCCTGGGCGCTGTTGCAGCCGGCCTGCCGCGAGCGTTTTGGCCTCGACTTGGATCACCTTAATAATCTGCCAGAGGCGGTTGCGACTTGTGGGCTTGAGGAGATGGCCCGGCTCGTCCCATTGAACCTCGGCGGCTTGCTTTACGCGCGCGGCATCCAGCAACTAAGCGATGGCGCCGCGCGGCCCGGTCTCGAACAGCAGTTCCGTCTCGCTGCGACCGCCGCAGCCGCTATGCGCCGCGCGCTGAACGAGCTCGCGATGGAGGATGGCCAAACCGAGGACATCGGCTGGACGGCTGAAGCGGAGGCGTTGCTTTGCGCGGCTGCGGCTGGCGCGGAGGATATTGCCGCCCGCCTTTCCGCTCTGCGCCCAGCGCCGGCTGGCGGCATGGCACGTCGCATGATCATGGTGGGCCGCGCGCTCGGCCAGCTCGTGAACGCTGGGCACTACGCCCTCGCCCGCGGCGTCGTGGAGGGCGAGAACCTGGGCAGCGTCCCCACCGGTATCCCGATGACGGACGCCGAGCGCGATGTCGCGTTCAGCCTGGCGGTGTTGAACGTGCAGGCCGGACCGGATGGGCGTCCGCTCGGCGATCCTGCCGCTGCCCGCCGCCGTTTTGCTGCGGTCTGGGCGTCTGCGTCGCCAGATACTGGCCTTTGGTGGGCGGCACTGCGCGGCGAAATGCAGGCAATCGATCTTGCGCCCGCAATCGACGATGTCGTGGCGATGACGGAGGCGGTGCTGGCCGCCATGCCCAGCCGCGAGTTTGCCCGGTGGGCGTTGCCCAAGCTCGTCAATGCCGGCCGCTACGAGCTGGCGGAGGTTGTGATACAGCGATGTGGGTTGGAGGAGCCTGCCGGGGGACCACTGACGGAAGGCGACCGCGACGTCGTGTTCTGCCTGGCCATGTTGGGCCTGCAGGCCGGAAGGCAGAGGCCAGGCGGCGCGACGGGCGCGGTGCAAGCCCAGTTCGCGCGCGTGCGCGGCACGGTGTCGCCGGGGTCGGAGCTTTGGCGGGCGGCGTTGCGGGGCGAGCTGGAGGCGATCGAGCAAAGCGGCGACAACGCTAAATTGGCCGCCTTGCTCGCCGGCATCGTTGCGGCGCACCCTTCGATCGAGTTGGGCTATCCCGAGATGATCAAGCTGGTCAACGCCGGTCAGTATGACGCCGCCCGTCTGGTCGTGCGCCGCTCCCGCCTGGACCGCGCAAGTTTCGCAAAGCCAGGTAGCACGGCCGCATTGAGCGACAGCGAGCGCGATTGCTTGTTCTTCCTGGCGATCTTGGATGCGCAGATCGACGCCCACGGCGGTGCGGCCGGGGAACCCGCGGTGGGCCGCAGCCGCTTTGCCCGGGTCCGCGCGACGACGGCGCTCGGGTCTGAGCTTTGGTGGGCGGCGTTGCGTGGCGAGCTGCAATCACTCGACCTGCTCGACGCGCAGGACGAGGCGGCGGCGCTGACGGCTGAAATTCGGACTGACCATCCGCAGTTGATGCTGCCGGACGACATCGCAGTCCGGATCGCCGCGCCCGGCACCGAAACCATTCGCGCCTGATATGGCGTCGATTTTTGTAAGCCGTTTGGTGCGGCCGCCGTATCGCTACGTCCGCTATGAGCTGCTGCCGGCGATCGGCCACCTTATTATGAGCCAGCGCAGCCCAAAGCGGCTGTTGAGCCGTTGGCCCGAGGGTGAGATCACTCTTGGCCCCAGGGTATGCGTGTTTGTCCATTGGGACGGCGCTGGCGATGTCCGGGATCATGTGTTGCACCAAGTGCGCAGCCTTACCGAGGCCGGCCTGTCCGTTGTATTTGTAACCAACTCCGGGTTTCTGCGTCCGGTTGCCATGGCTAAGCTGCAGGAGCTTTGCGCCGCCGTGCTTATTCGCGCCAATGTCGGATATGACTTCGGCGCGTGGCGAGAAGGGTTCGAGACGCTGCAGCTGCCACGCCCGGATACCGAGATGGTCATAATGGCCAACGACAGTGTTTATGGGCCAATCCGTTCGATCGACGAGCTGTTGGCCACGATCGATTTCGGAAAGGCCGATATCTGGGGTTGCACCGAGAGCTGGCAGACGCGTTATCACCTGCAATCCTATCTGATGGCTTTCAGCCCGCGAGTGGTGGGCAGCGAGGCGTGGCGCAAGTTCTGGGCTGGTGTGCGGCCGACTTGGTCGAAGGTATGGCTGGTCCGCTTGTATGAAATCGGGCTCAGTCAGGCGTTGCTGAAGGCAGGGTTCACCTGCCGGGCGATTTGGCCTTATCAGAGTTTAATCAGTGATCTGGATCCCGATCTGCTACGGGATCATACGGAGGGCGGCCCCAACCTCGCGGACCCCACGATCCGGGCGCGACAATATCACACGCGCCATATCCGGAATGCCGCCGTGTTGCGGTTGCCGCTCAATCCGACCAGCGATCTGTGGCGGCAGCTGATGCAGGCGAAGTTCCCATTCATCAAGCGCGAGTTGCTGCGGGACAATCCAACCCATGTTCCGGATGTGGCGGAATGGCGGGAGGTGGCGGCGGCCCAATCCGCAACGCATCTCGCGGCGATCGAGCGAGACTTGCAGCGGACGCTCAAGGACCGCGCGCCTTAGCTTCTACACCAGTAGAACAAGGACGCTGGTGTTTGCTTGCGGCCCGGTTGATTCACGGCGGAATGTGCGCCTATGCGGATTGCACGACCGGCTTCCGGGTTGGCCGGTTCTATAGCAATGCCATCCTGCCGTTTCCGGTTGCAAGCCGCCGTCATCGATGAACACGCGGTCGCGGCGGTGGCTGAACGTCACCTCAACCGAGGGCTCGCCGATACCGGCAGGCACGGACAGCGTAACGCTCTGCCCGGCGGCAAGCGTCGCGACGACGCGGACCGGTGCGCTGCCCTCGTCACCGCCCAGCGTGGCGACCAGGCGGCTGCCGGAGGCGTCGTCAGTGTAGTATGCAGCGCCGCTCACCGGCCCCGAATCGATGGTCCGGCTTTGGATCGGCAGCAACTCTTCGGCATGCAGATTACCGGCAAGGTGCGCCGTCAGCAAAGCTAGGCCTACGCACGCCACAAATCCAGTACGCACTCGTCTCATGCTGGCCTAGATACCGGGTTTTAGTGACGCAATATTGCTCATGATTTTAGTGCTCCCAGACCTGCGTGGCATTGTACGGTCACGGCGTTGAACAAGGGATTGTCCGAAGGCTTCGGTCATGTGCGCCTGTATGTTCCGCGGGCGACCGCGTGTATGTCGGAGCGGCTGAGGCCGAGGTCGGCCAACTGACGATCGTTGCAGCCACCAAGCTCGGATTCGATCCGGAAAATCTCCTGGCGTTGCTCCCGTGCGCGTTGCCGGTTGAGGCGATGCTCGGCTTGCTTGCTCCGCAAGACCGTGAGGCCACGGAACGCCATCATGCTGGGCGAGAAAGTGGATAGGGCGGCCATTGAACAGCTTCCTTTAACCAATTGAAGTTAGTAAGGTAATTAGATGCGGACAGGCTCGATCATCGCGGAGGCGAAAGACCGGCGGGAGCAGTTATGCCAGCATCCCGCAGTCAGAACGGATGCGCGCCCGGCTTGCGGCGTAGAGCCTTGGCCAACAGCTTCGTCAAACGCTGCAGCAATATGTGCGCGCCATCCGCCAATGCCGATGCAAGCTGCCGGTTGCCCTCATGCTGCAGGAGCAGGAGTTCTCCATTGTGTTTGATAATGTTCATTACTCGTCTCCTTTGACAGGCGGCGAAATGCCAGCCACGTTAAAGGACGCTTCCATATGTTTATTGTGGGCGCTCGTGATAGCGCCTATTTCCAATGCACGTTCAGCGACAGTGCATTGCTACTTATAGTGTTTTTTGCCTCTGACACTGAACCGGGTGAAGAACCGATCCCAGAGTTCGGCAAAATCACGCATCCGTTCTTGCTGGCCCTGCACGATCAACTTCGCTTCGCGGGACAACTGACTTTGATACACTTGCTAATCCTTTCTCGAGCGAGCCTGGCCCGCATTATCGAAAGGACGCTTCCACCTCTTGTGCAGTGCAACATGGACCTGCGGACCGGGTGACGCAAGCTGCGCGAGCGTGTGAGCCCAACGATGGCTGCAAGCGTTGCATTGGCGCAACACATTACGGCCGCCTCCCGCAGACTGCGGCTTCCGCATGCACGAGCAAGAAGAAGCAGCCGTCGCGATCGGCGCCGGCTGCTTGATACAAATCGACGAGTCTGCTGCCCTCACTTAGTGTGCCAAGTGAGGGCGGAAGTCGGCCGTTCTATTCCGCGGCTGCAGCCATCGCAGTGTTCCTGACGTAGCGGATCAGCGCGTCATCCTCGACCGGCACGATCGGTGTGAAGTCGCGGTGCGCGATGAACTCCGGCCGCGTCGGCTTTTGGATGCGGTTGGAAACGGCGTTCAGCGTAAGGTACACGATCTTGCGAGGGTACGGCGTGATGTTGCCCGACGAGCCGTGCACCAGGTTGCCGTGGAACATGAGCATACCGCCGGGCTTGCCTGTAGGCGCTGCGATGCCGCCCGTCTGCACGAGGCGGGTCACCGTGTCGTTGTCCAACGTCCAAAGCGGGTAGGAGGTGGTTTCGA
>CAXTJW010000093.1:0-11238 GCA_964244305.1 uncultured Acetobacteraceae bacterium | reverse complement strand
GCTGCGAAAGCTATGTCAAACCAATGAATGATCCCGGACAGACACTTAGGGCTTCTCCTGCACGGTTAGCTCGCGAGGGTCAATTCTGCGGGAAACCTGGCCGTACTTTTATGTCGTAGCAGGACGGGCCCGCAACCGGGGTGGGCGGACGATATTGCGCCGTATATGGCCTGGCACTAGCTTTGCGGCCACTCAGGGAGTTTAGTCGATGCAGAACAACGAACTGGAAACGATTGCTGCGGCGATGCAAGAGGCTTTGCACCGCGCGTATGCGCTGGGCCGAAGCGACGCGCTGCGCCGGGTGGTGGAGATGGTGCAATCGGACGAACTCGGGTCGAAAACCGTGGCGTTGCTGAGCCATAGCGAGCCGTCGGCGGTCGAAGCGCCCTCCGCCGAGATCGAGAGCAGCGTGCCCCCGCGTGAGCTTCTCGCTCATGACGCCGTGTACGTCGACAGCGACGCTGCTGCCAAGGACGGGGCATACAGGGACGGGGCGGTGCATGGCGATGCGGCGCATAATGACAACGCCGAGACCTCCTCGCCGGCGCTAGCGTCATCTAAGCCGCCGGCTTCGATGAAGGACTTCCTGCTCGACTACCTTTATCCGCTCGGCGCGAAGAAGTAGCGGTATGTCGATAGAAGCGCACCACGGCCGCGCGTTGCTGGAGACGGCGCAGCTTGAACTCGACCGCGCCCATCGCGCTGCGGTTATTGCGAATGCCGGTGAAATCAGGCGTGGGCTCGACCTGGCGCTCGCAGCACTGCGCGAGAGCGAAACGGCTGGCCTCGGCGCAGAGATAGATCAAACGATCGGCACGGTCCGGGACAGCCTCACGGCCGCGCGATTGAATCTCGACAGCGGCTCGTTGGTGGCGATGGAGCAGTTGATCGAGACGGCCCGCACCAGCCTCGCCACGCTTTAACCGGCTGGCGGAGTGGCATCGGCCTAGTGTCGCCACCGTCGTGCGCTGGATTGCACCCCTGTTTTAATCTGGACCATCCCAAGCGTACGCATCTGACGCAAACGTAACGTTCTTGTGTAGCAAAAATAACGCGTTTATCCATTCTCAAATATTGTATTAAATTTCGTTAATGTCATTGTCCCGTTCTAGATTTTGGGATGAGTGGCAGTGGCGAGCGCAAAATGGTTGACGGGCAACGGGTCGTGGTACCTCGGTGCAAACTGGTCTTCGGGAGTGGCGCCCGATAACAACTCGGCCTCCATCGACACAGTCACGATCGACGCCCCGGGCAGCTACACCGTCAAAGTCGGCAATACCGCGCTGACTTCCATCGGCAGCGTGACGCTGAATGCAGCGGGCGCGACGCTCGGAGTGTCGTTGCAGGGCTTGGCCGTCAACGGATCGATAAACCTGAACAGTGGCCGCTTGCTGCTTCAAGGCACGCTGAAGGGCGGGACCTTGATGATGAACGGCGGCGTCATGATGCGGAACGCCGCGGCAGCCCTGGACGGCGTGCGCGTGCAGGGCACGCTGGATCTGGCGAGCCCTTACCACTACGGCGTGCTGACGCTATCGAACTACGGCCAGCTGACGTTGTTGGACAATACGACCTTCGTGGCCGCGGACGGCACGTCGCCCGGCCTGCTCCGTGTCGGCGGCTCGGCGGTGACGTTCGGCAACTCCGCCCTGTTCGATAACGCGTTGATCAATTTCGCCGCGGGCTATTTCACCGCCAGCTCGTTGAACCTCGGCGCCACCGACAGCGCCGTGAGCGAGACCGTCACCTTCGGCAAAGGCGCCATCATCGACGTGGCATCGACGGTCTCGGTCACGCTTGGCGGCAACGGCACCTTCGTCAACGGCGGAGTAATCAATGTCGAGGGCACGCTGATCGTTGGTCCTCAGGTCAATATCAACCAGGCGACCCAGTCCGGCAAGCTGACGCTGCAATCCGGCGGCGCATTGGTATTCACCGGGCCCACGGTTTTCGGCAGTGCGATCACTTTCAAGGACGCGACCGGACAGGTCGTGTTCCAGGGCGGCGGCGCCACGGGTGCAACGCTGCAGGATTTCCGAATTGGCGACAGCGTCGACCTCCAGGGCCTCGCCTACAGCGGCGGCCTCACTCTCGGCCTCGCAGGCGGCACGCTTCAGGTCAATCAGGGCGGCGTGTCGATGGGGAGCTTCAAGCTTGGCAGCGATGCCGCCACATACAGTGTCGGTCAGTTCAGCCTTGCAACCGATCAGTCCGGCGGCACCCTGCTCCAGACCACGCACCTCCTGGACCCGGATTTCGACGCTGCCTACTATCTGGCGAACAATCCCGACGTCGCCGCCTCGGGCCTGAATCCGCTGCTGCACTACTTGCAGTATGGCTGGAAGGAGCACCGGGACCCCAGCGCCTATTTCAGCACGTCGTGGTATCTCGCCAAGAACCCAGACGTGGCCGCTGCGGGCCTCGATCCCCTGGTGCACTATGAAACCTATGGCTGGCGCGAGGGACGCGACCCCGGTCCGAATTTCAGCCTGAGCAAGTATCTGGCGGTCTATCCAGACGCGAAGGCGGCCGGCATCGATCCGCTGCAGCAGTTTATGACCGTCGGCCTCGCTGAGGGTCATATCGCGATCCCGGTCAAGGCCGTCCTGCCGGATCCGATGATCAACCGAGCCTGGTATTTGGCCCAGTATCCGGACGTTGCCGCGGCCGGGATCGACCCTCAGACAGACTACGAGACAAATGGTTGGAAAGAAGGCCGCAATCCCGACCCGCTGTTCGATACCAACTACTACTTGGCTCAGAACCCCGACGTGAAGGCGGCGGGCCTCGATCCGCTGCTGCATTTCGAGCAATACGGCCGGCAGGAGGGCCGCGAGCCCAGCTTGATGTTCTCGGACGCCAAATACCTCGCCGCCAACCCGGATGTGAGCGCAGCCGGGCTCAATCCGCTGGTGCACTACTTGACCTATGGGCAAACCGAGGGCCGCATCGCCTTCCTTGCCGGCGGCTCCGCTGCGGCCGACCCGCTGGTGGTCGCCGCTTATTACGACAAGCAGTTGGGCGCGACCTTGATACCGGCCGGTGCAGCCGGGCAGCAACAGGCAGCCGCGAGCTACGACGCGACCGGCTGGCAAAAGGGGCTGAACCCCGACCTGTATTTCGACACCAACTACTACCTCGCGCACAACGCGGATGTGCGCGCGGCCAATATCGACCCGCTAAAGCAGTATGAGACGGTCGGCTGGAAGAACGGCAGCGACCCGTCCGCCGCCTTCTCCACCGCGAAATATCTTGCGGCCTATTCCGACGTCCGCAACAGCGGGACCGACCCGCTGACCAGCTTCCTAACCACCGGCCAAGCCCAGGGCCGGACCGCGTTCGCCGTGTGACCCGATACGCCGGGTCAAGGCCCGGCGTAGATTGTCAGCCTGAGGCGTCGGCCGGTCGAGTAGTTGAGGCCATCGACCTCGGTCAGCGCTCGGGGCGTCATGCCCAAGACCTGCATGCGCGCCTGGAACGCCGGCTCCTCGTGCGTGCCGATGAGTGCCAGGCCGCAAGCGGCGTGGTCCGCGAGGTAGTCGGCCGCCGCGGCGGGCCCGATCAGCCGCGTGTCCTTGCCGACCTGGAACACCAGGCTGGGCTCGCTGAATGAGCTCGAGGCCAGCACGCTGTCTGGACAGGGCCGCACCGCCGCGACCGCAGCGGCGATACGCGGGCTGAGCCAAATCGTCGAGAGATTGGGCAGGACCAGCGCGTAGCTGCTGGCGAACAAGACCAGCGCCGATGCACCCGCCAAGACCATTGCCGGGCGGGGCAGGCGCCGCCACGCCGCCCATCCGGCTGTGGCGATCAGCCCGATGCCGGCCAGGCTCGCCAAGATCGGCAGCGCGTCGACCCGCCGCTCCAAGGTCCAGAGCAGGACCGGCCCGGCAACCGCCAGCGCGACGCCGATCAGCAGCCAGATGGCGCCATACACCAGGCCGATCCAGCGCCAAGCCCGGCTGAACTGCCACGCGCCGGGCGCCAACACGGCCGCGGCCGTCAGGCAGGCGATCGCCGGATAAGTCGGCAGCACGTAGTGCGGCAGCTTCGTCGCCACCAGCTCGAACAGCAGCCAGGTCGGGATGATCCAGGCCAGTAGGAAGCGCACGGCCGGCGAACGCCGCTGTGCCCAGACGAAGGGCAGCGCCAGCAGGGCGAACAGCGAGCCGGGCCAGAAGGTGACGGCGAACACGCCGAGGTAGTAGCCCGGCGGGAAGCCATGCGCCTGCTGCGCCTGCGCGACCTTGCCGAGGAAGTTGTCGCCGACCGACCGCGCGAAGAAGTCGCCGCCGCTGGCCACGCCGATCGCCACGCACCACGGCAGCACGATCGCGAGCATGAGCGCGAAACCCCAGCCGGCGTGCAGCCGCCTCAGCCAGGCGATGCGCCGTTCCGACACTACAAGGCCCAAGATGGTTCCCCAGCTGACGAGCAGGATCAACGGCCCCTTCAGCATCAGCCCGACGCCGAGGGCCGCCCAATGCAGCGCCGCCCAGCGCCGCCGGGTCACGACGCCGGCGACGCCATCCAGGTAAATTCGCAGCAGGCTGGCCTGCGCGACCAGGATGGCGGCGAGCAGGGTGGCGTCGATCTTCGCCATGCGCGCCTCCACGCCCATCAGCAGCGACGTCGCCAACAGCAGCGCCGCGATTGCGCCTGCCGGCGCGCCGAACAGCGTGCTGCCGATCCATGCCGTCAGCAGCACGGCCGCGACCGCGCCGAGCAGGGAGGGGACGCGGTAGGCCCATGGCTCGCGCGCAGCCGGGTTGCTGAGGGCGGCAACGGATGCGGCTTCGAGCCAGTAAATGCCGGCGGGTTGCAGGTAGCGCGGCCGGTCCTGGAAGCGCACGTCGATGAAGTTATGCGTTTGCAGCATTTGCGAGGTCGCCTGCATGTAGCGCGACTCGTCACGGTCGATCGCCGGCAGGCGGGCGCGGCCCGGCAGGAACAAAATTATGGCCACAAGAGCCAGCGCCAGATAGGTGCGCAGCCGCAGCCGGTCCGATCGCGGGGTCAGGATTCGGTGACCTTGTGCGGCAGGGTGGTGCGGCTGCGCAGCCAGATCACGCCGAGCATGTCGCCGATCCCAACGATGGCGCGGCCAAAGTTGGTGTATTTCGATTGCCCGCGCAGCCGGGCTCGGTGCGACACGGTTTTGCACAGCAGCGGGTGGCCATAGGCCTGGAACAGCGCCGGCAGGAACCGGTGCATGCCCTCGAACGCCGGCAGCCGCAGGAAGTCCTCGCGCCGGAACGCCTTGAGGCCGCAGCCGGTATCGGGGCAATGATCGGCCAGCACGGCTTGGCGGAACCCGTTGGCGAAGCGCGTGGCGAGGCGGCGGGACAGCGGATCGTTGCGGCGCAGGCGAATGCCGGCGATCAAAGGCGCGGGCTCCGCGGCGGCCCAGCCGAGCCGCAGCATGCCGGGAATGTCGGCCGGGTCGTTCTGGCCGTCGCCGTCCATCGTGGCGATCCACTCGGAACGGGCGGCGGTGACGCCGGTGCGGAGTGCGGCGGTCTTGCCGCAGCGCCGGTCGTGCCGCAGCACGCGCAGCGCGGGATGGGCGGCGGACAGCGCCATGAGCCGGTCGGCGGTCGCGTCGGTACTTCCGTCATCGACGAACACCGCCTCGAACGGCTGCAGCCCGGCCAGCGCCGTGGTCAGTTCGTCGAACACGGCGGCAACGTTCTCCACCTCGTTATACACCGCGATCACCACGGACAAACGCAAGTGGGTCGGCGCGGCTTCCATTCAGCGTCTTTCCTGGCACGGTCTGCGCCTAGGGCGCGGGGCTGCCTGCATGGCCCAGGAACGTTTGCATCGCAATGGTACCCTGCTCGAACAGGTGCCGGGCATCTTATAAGGACAGCGTCGCCGCCCCGCCGATGTGGGCGGTGAACTCGAACGGTTCGACGCCGCCGGACGCGAGCGTCACGCGGCCGAGCACCGGCTCGGCTGCGGCGCTTGGGCCGGCGAGGGGCAGCGGAATGGCAAAGCGCATTATGGCTTTCGGCATTAAAGCGGCGCTTCACGCCGGTTGTTTACTATTTAGCAATGATCTTGGCGCAAACTCCGCTTCGGCCGCAAGAGGTGGCCAAGCAAAATGCAGGTGCGGCTCCCGGAGCACGGGTCAGCGGCCATTGAGGGTAAAACATCATGTCGCTGAACTCAGTCAACACCAACATCGGCGCGCAGGTCGCGCTTGCGTCGCTGAACTCTACCAACACGCAGCTCCAGGCGTCCGAGAAGCGGATCTCCACTGGCTTGCGCGTGTCGGATGCGACGGATGACGGCGCCGCCTTTGCCGTGGCGCAACGCGTGCGCTCCGACGTGGGTGCGTTGACCACGGTGAACCAGCAGCTTGGCAATGCCAAGGGCCTGGTCGGCACGGCTCTGACCGCCCTCACCAGCATCTCTGACAGCGTGAACACTGCAAAGACGCTGCTGGTCCAAATCGGCAACAACAGCACGACTCAGGACCAGCGCGACCAGTATGTCACCTCGTATAAGAACCTGCTGACCCAGATTGCCAACTATACCGACAACTCGACCTATAACGGCCAGACCCTACTCGGTTCGGCTTCGGGCACCGTGGCGGGCAACTCCAAGTCGGTGATCAGCAGCGAGCTCGGCAATACGACGACCATTTCGTCTGCGGACACGAGCGGGCTGGCTAGTACGCTGGCGGGGCTGATCGGCGCGACGTTCACTCGTGACGCGTCGGGGGCGGACACGTTCACGGCCGCCGCAGCGGGCGCCGATCAGACCGCGGCTTCGCTGGCGTTGACCGCGACGACCGGTGCGACTGCATTCAGCACTGCGCTGACGGGCGTCGCGAACCAATTGAACCAGACCGGCGCAGACTCGAACGAGCTGGACGCGACAATCAAATTCAACGGAGCCAAGATCGATAGCCTGAATGCCGGCTTGGGCGCATTGATCGACACCGATCTGTCGAAGGAGTCGGCCGTGCTGCAGGCGTTGCAGATCAAGCAGCAGTTGGGCACCCAGGAGCTGTCGCTCGCCAACCAAGCCCCGCAGAGCCTGCTCACGCTGTTCAAGTAAGGGTTTGGGCTGAAATCCTGGGCGGATCAGGCCGAAGGCGGCCATTCCGTCGCTTGAGGCTGGGTAGCGGCCAGCCTTTCTCCTGCCGTCGACATCCGCGCGCGATGCAACCGTCATATGCGCGGCGGCAGCGCTGACGGTCGCGCCTTTCGGCTTCATGGTATAGGCTTGGGCAATCGTGCGGTCCGATCGCGCGTTCGCCGGTCACCTGGAGCTTTGAACATGAGCAGCTCGTCCGAGTATACGCCTCCCAAGATCTGGACCTGGAACAAAGAGAGCGGCGGCCGGTTCGCGAGCACCAACCGCCCGATAGCCGGGCCCACGCACGAGAAGGAGCTTCCGGTCGGCCGCCATCCGCTCCAGCTCTATTCCTTGGGGACGCCGAATGGCGTGAAGGTAACGTTGATGCTGGAGGAGCTGTTGGCCCTCGGCCACGATGGTGCGGAGTACGACGCCTGGCTGATCAGGATCGGCGACGGCGATCAGTTCGGCAGCGGCTTTGTGGCGATCAACCCGAATTCCAAGATCCCGGCTCTGTTGGACCGGAGTGGTCCGACGCCGATCCGGGTGTTTGAGTCGGGCGCAATCCTCATGCACCTCGCGGAGAAATTCCGCGCTTTCCTGCCGACCGAGGTGAGCGCGCGCGCCGAGTGCCTGTCCTGGCTGTTCTGGCAGATGGGCAGCGCTCCCTACCTCGGCGGCGGCTTCGGCCATTTCTACGCCTATGCGCCGATGAAAATGGAATACCCGATTGACCGGTTCGCCATGGAGGCGAAGCGTCAGCTCGACGTGCTTGACCGCCGCCTCGCCGAGACCGAATACTTGGCCGGCAACGAGTATACGATCGCCGATATCGCCGTCTGGCCCTGGTATGGCGGCATGGCAAAAGGTTGGCTGTATGAGGCCGCCGAATTCCTGCAGGTGCAGGAATACAAGAATGTGCAGCGCTGGGCCGACGTGATCGGCGAACGGCCCGCGGCCAAGCGTGGGCGAATGGTCAACCGCGTCAGCGGCGAGCCCGCAAGCCAGTTGCATGAACGCCATGACGCCAGCGATTTCGAAACCAAGACGCAAGATAAGCTGGCGGCCGGGAGCTAAGCGGTCACGCCAAAGCGGGCCGGGCCAGGTCCGCTTTGGGTTGTGACAATCAGCCCCTTACTGCCGGAGCCGGCAGGCAAACTCCGGCAGGGTCCGGTAGGCGAAATGCAGGTTGTCGCCGTGGCTGACCAGTTGGAAGCCAAGCTCCGTCCATAGCGCCCGCAGCGCCTGCGCCGAGTAGATCGTCACGTGGCCGTTCCGCGGCGCCACATACCACCAGCCCAGGCCCCTTTGCAGGAAGTCCGGCGGCTGCAGCAGCGTCGAGAACACGACGATGCCTTCCTCCTGCACCAGTCCAGCGATCTCGGTGATCGTGGCGCGGGGGTCGGGCGTGTGCTCCAGCACCTCGAAGCAGGTGACGAGCGGAAAACGCCGTTGCGGCGGGATATCGCAAGCGGGATTGAACGGGTCGTAGACCTCGGCCGCCATGCCGTGTTGGCTGCTTAGCAATGCCGCCAGCGCGCCATCGCCGCCGCCGTAATCCAGCATCGGAAGCCCGCGGCACGCCTCGCCAAACAGTTCGCCGATCAGCAGGGCCGACGCCGCCGGGCGATCTTCGGCATAGTCCGGGTCGACGTCGGCGTAGCCTTCGTTATAGATCTGCGTCCGGAAGTCCTCCCGCTCCCAAGCGTCGAAGTCGCCGGTGAACACCAGCGCGCAGGCCGGGCAACGATGATAGGCGACAGCGCGGCCGGACAACGGCAGCGCGACCCGGCGCCGATCCTCGCAGCACTTATTAAAGTCGACCGCACCCAGAACCGGCGAGGACGTGTCACAGACCTTGCAGGGGCGTGGCGCAACCGGAGCAGGCCTCGATGCGCGGACAGGCGGACGCGACAATGGCTGGCACGCGAGTTCCGACAGACCGTGCCGGAGTTGCGCGATCACGCCGCTCCAATCATTCGGCTTTGCTTGCCGGACGATGCGCATGCTGGGATACCATGGGCTGTCCGCCCGGTCGTGCAGCCAACGCCAGCAGCCGCGGAACCGGGACAGCAGCCAGACCGGCTTATTCATCGTGGCCGCCAAGTGCGCGACGGCGGTGTCGACCGAGACGATCAGGTCCAGTCCCGCCAAGCGCGCGGCCGTGTCGGCGAAATCCTGCACGCCCTCCATCAGGTCGATCGCGCCGAGCTCCGCCGGCAGCACTATGTCGGCCTCGTGGCGTTGCAGGCTGTAAAGCTGCACCCCGGGGATCCCGGCCAGGCCCATCAGCGCCGCCATCGGAAGCGACCGCTGCCGGTTGTCGCTGAACGTCTTGCTGCCCGTCCAGACCAGGCCGACGCGCAGGCCGGGGACCGCATCGCCCCAGGGCGCGAAGTCGTCGGCATAGGGCAGGGCCGGCGGTATGGTATCAAGGGTCGTCCCAAATAGGCGCGGAAGGCTCAGCAACGGGCAAACCACGTCGAATTGCGGGAGCGGGCCGCCGATCGCCACGACCTGGTCCACGCCGGGTATGGCTCGCAGCAATCGGGCCAAGGGCGGCTGTACCGCCAACACGACCCGCCCAGCCAAAGCCGCGACCAAGGGCGCATAACGGATGAACTGCAGCGTGTCGCCGAGGCCCTGCTCGGCGTGCAGCAGGATCGTGCGGCCAGAGAGGTCCTCGCCATTCCATCGTATGCCGGCGGACAGCCAAGGTGCGTCGCCCTTCAGCAGCAGCCGCCACTCGTAGAGCTCCCAAGTCTCCGGCGTCAGCTGACCCATCGAAAGGCAGGTTACAGCCAGGTTGTGCCGGGCTACTGCGCTCTCGGGCGATGCGGCGATGGCCTGATGCCCGGCGACCACCGCGTCGTCGAACCTCTCCAATCCTTCGAGCGCGATGGCACGGTTCACCAATCCCTCGAACCAGCCCGGCCGCAGCTCCAGCGCGTGCTCGGCCAACGCCAACGCCTCCTGATAGTAGCCCAGCGCAATCAGCACGCAGCTCAACGTCGCGGCTTCGTTATGGCCGGGCACCAGCCGGAATGCTTCGAGGCCGTGCACCATGGCCTGCTCGACATCGCCGCGGTCGAACAGGAGGCTGCTCAGGCTGGCATGGATCGCGCCGTCGTCCGGCGTCAGCTCCAACGCCATGAACAGCGCCCCCATTGCCGGCCCGGTCTGGCCGAGCGCCAGCAACGCCCGGCCATTCAGCACCAGGACGCGGGCATCGCCGGAATGGCGTTGGCACGTCTTGGTCAGCAAAATGGCCGCATCCGCCGGCCGCCCGGCGCTCAACAGCGCGTGGCCGAGCGCTACGGCGCTGTCGGCCTGCTCCGGCCGCAAGCGTGCTGCATGGCCCCAGGCGACGATGGCCTCCGCCGGCCGGTGCGCCGCAGCCAGCGCCACCCCGAGATTATGGAAGGCGTCGGCGTGCGCTGGGTCGAGCCGGACTGCGGTTGAATAGGCGGCGATCGCCGGATCGAGCAGCCCGGCCCGTTGCAGCGCCAAGCCACGCTGAAACTGCTCCTGTACCCCGGATTTGCGGCCAGGCTGGGCATGGCGGGGCTGTTTGCGGTTCGCCTGCATCGTCGTCTCCGTCTGCATCTGCCGGCGCAGGATGACAGACGAAGATTAAGAAACGGCAAACCCGGTAGCAGTCCGCGGCGACCGCCCTTCACCAATGCACGCGTCCCGTCCAGTCGGAATGAGCGCGTGCGCGGCAGCATCATTCGGCCGCTGCCCCATACGGCACGTTGCCGCCGCCATAGCGCCGCACCCGGATGTTGGCCTGCTCGCCATGCCCCACGAACCCCTCCAGCGCGCACAGCCGCGAGGTATACCGGCCGACCATCGCCGAGGCCTCATTCGTCAGCACGCGCTGGTAGGTGCAGGTCTTCAGGAACTTGCCGACCCACAGGCCGCCGGTATAACGCGCCGCGCGCTTGGTCGGCAGCGTGTGGTTGGTGCCGATCGCCTTATCGCCAAACGCCACGTTGGTGCGCGGCCCCAGGAACAGCGCGCCGTAGTTCGTCATGTTGGCCAGGAAATAGTCCGGGTCGCGCGTCATGACCTGCACGTGTTCCGAGGCGATACGGTCGGCGACCTGCACCATCTCGGCATCGTCCTCGACGACGATGACGGCGCCGT
>CAXTJW010000092.1:0-11266 GCA_964244305.1 uncultured Acetobacteraceae bacterium | reverse complement strand
CGCAGGTGTTCCGCATCGACCATTTCCTCGGCAAGGAGACGGTGCAGAACATCATGGCGCTGCGCTTCAGCAACGGCATCTTCGAGCCGCTGTGGAACCGCAACTACATCGACCACGTGCAGATCACCGCCGCCGAGACCGTGGGGGTCGAAACCCGTGGGCATTTCTACGAATCGACCGGCGCGCTGCGGGACATGGTGCCGAACCATATGTTCCAGCTGCTGGCGATGACGGCGATGGAGCCGCCCAACAGCTTCGACGCCGATGCGGTCCGCGCGGAAAAGGCGAAGGTGCTGCAGGCGGTCAAGCCGCTGGATAGCTTCCGGGTGGCGCGGGATGTGGTGCGCGGCCAGTACGGCCCCGGCCGCCTGAACGGCAAGGACGTGCCCGGCTATCGCCGCGAACACGACGTGGCGCAGGACAGCACGACCGAGACCTTCATCGCGATGCGTCTCAAGATCGACAATTTCCGCTGGGCGGGGGTGCCGTTCTACGTGCGCACCGGCAAGCGCATGTCGATGCGGCGGACCGAGATCGTGGTGCACTTCAAACAGGCGCCCTACGCGATGTTCCGCAGCACCCCGATCGAGGAACTGACGCCGAACGTGATGGTCATCCATGTGCAGCCGAGCGAGGGCATCACGCTGAACCTCAGCGCCAAGGTGCCGGGCCCGACGTTGCAGCTGGGCGGCGTGGCGATGGATTTCCGCTATGCCGACTATTTCAAAACGCCGTCCAACACCGGATACGAGACGCTGCTGTATGACGTGATGATCGGCGATGCGACGTTCTTCCAACGCGCCGACAACATCGAGGCGGGCTGGGCCGTCGTGCAGCCGATCCTGGACGAGGTCGAGGCCGGCCACAGCACCGTCCACACCTACGACGCCGGCGCGAGCGGCCCGGCGGCTGCGGACAGGTTGCTGGAACGCGACGGCCGCTGGTGGTTGAAACTCAGCTGATGGCAAACTCCGCTCGAACGCCGGTTCGCCTGGTCGTGTCCGACGTGGACGGCACCTTGGTGCGGACCGACAAGTCGCTCGCCGCCAGCACGGTGGCGGCGGCCGGCCGGCTGCGGGACGCCGGCATTCCGCTCGCCATCGTGAGCGCCCGGCCCCCGCGCGGCCTGCTGTGGATCGCCGAGGAGCTGGGTCTATCGGGCCTGCTGGCCGGGTTCAACGGTGGCACCATCGCGCAGCCGGACGGGACCGTGGTTCAGCAGCGCACCGTCCCGCCCGAGGCGGCGCGGACGGCGCTGGCCCTGTTTGCCCGCAACGGCGTCAGCGCGTGGTTCTTCACTGCGCAGGAGTGGCTGGCGCAGGACCCCAACGGCCCGCATGTCGCCCACGAGCGCCACACCGTCCGTTTCAACGAACGCATCGTCGACAGCTTTGAGCCCTATATCGACCAGGGCGGCAAGTTGGTGGGGGTGACGGACGATGCCCCGTTGCTGGCCCGGCTGGAGAGCGAGCTGCAGGACTTGCTGGGCGACACGGCCAACGCCAAGCGGTCGCAGACCTACTACCTCGACGTGACGCATCCCGAGGCGAACAAGGGCAACGCCGTCCGGCTGCTGGCGGCGCAACTCGGGGTCGGGCTGGCGGAGGTGGCGGTGCTGGGGGATATGGCGAACGACCTGCCGATGTTCGATGTCGCCGGGTTCGCGGTGGCGATGGGCAATGGCTCGGCCGAGGTGCAGGCGCGTGCGGCGGCGGTGACCGGCTCCAACGACGGGGACGGTTGGGCGCAGGCGATCGACCAATTCATCCTGCCGCGAGGCCATTGATGGACATAACGCCCGATCCGCAATCGCTCGCTGTTCGTGTCGCCGATTGGTTGGCCGGCGTCCTGCAGGCCCGTCCTGGCCCGCTGGCGGTCGCATTGTCCGGTGGGTCGACACCAAAGCTGCTGTATCAGGCCCTGTCGGCAGCACCATTCGTGGAGCGGGTGCCGTGGGAGCGCGTGCACTGGTTCTGGGGCGACGAGCGCTTCGTGCCGCAGTCCGACGACCGCAGCAACTACCACATGACGATGCAGGTGATGCTCGACCGCGCCGTCGTGCCGCCCGCGAACGTGCACCCGGTCCCGACCGAGGGCATGGAAGCCGAGGCCGCCGCCGCACAATACCAGGCTACGCTGCAGGCGTTCTATGGCGCCCGGCTGCTCGACCCGGCCCGGCCGTTGTTCGACGTCGTGTTGATGGGACTGGGGACCAATGGCCACACCGCGTCGCTGTTTCCCGACACGCCGGTGCTGACCGAGCGCACTGCCTGGGCGGCCGCGGTGACGCCGAAGGGCGAGCCGACGCGCATCACCCTCACCTACCCGGCGCTGGAAAGCTGCCGCCATGCGGCGTTCCTGGTGGCCGGCGCCGACAAGCGGGAGGTGCTGGCCCAGGTGCTGGCCGGCAACTCGCACCTGCCGGCGGCGAACTACCATCCCACGGGCGAGCTGCATTGGTTCGCCGATCAGGCCGCAGCGGGCTAGGAGCTTCGTGCATCCATGGCTATCGTTGGCGCCATGAACGCCGAGCCCCCACCCGCCGTGCCGCCTGCCGTTCTGGTCGTCATGGGCGTGTCCGGCTCGGGCAAGACCACCATCGCCGCCCTGCTCGCGGGACGGCTGGGCTGGGAGTTCGAGGACGGCGATGATTTCCATCCGCCGGAGAACGTCGCCAAGATGCATGGCGGGACACCGCTGACGGACGAGGACCGCTGGCCCTGGCTGCATGCCATCGCGGCCTGGATCGACGCCACGCGGTCGACCGGGCGGCACGGCATCGTCGCGTGCTCGGCGTTGAAGCGCGCCTATCGCGACATCCTGCTGCGCGATAAGCCGGATGTGCGGCTGGTGTATCTGCAAGGCGGCAAGCAGCTTATTTCCACCCGGCAGGCGGCGCGGCTGAACCACTACATGCCCGCTGCCCTGGTCGACAGCCAGTTCGCAGCGCTCGAGGAACCGGGAGCGGACGAAAGCCCGATCGTCGTCTCGGTCGCGCCGCGGCCGTCCGAGGTCGTGCAGGACATCGTCGCACAATTGCCGCGGCGCGCATAATGGCGGCGTTGGACCAGATCGCGCTGAAGCAGCAGGCCGCCGAGGCTGCGGTGGCGGAGGTGACCGACGGGATGGTGGTCGGCTTGGGCACCGGGTCGACGGCGGCGCTCGCGGTGGCGGTGCTGGGCGCGCGCGTGCAGGCCGGGCTGCGCATCGTCGGCATTCCGACATCTGAGCGCACGGCGGAGCAGGCACGCGGCCTCGGCATCCCGCTGGCGACGTTCGCCGAGCATACCGCGATCGACCTCACGATTGACGGCGCCGACGAGGTGCATACCGGAACGCTCGACCTCATCAAGGGCCTGGGCGGCGCGTTGCTGCGGGAAAAGATCGTGGCCGCCGCGAGCCGGCGCATGACCGTGGTCGTGGACGAGAGCAAGCTGGTCCCGGCGCTCGGCGGCGTGCGCCTGCCGGTGGAGATCGTGACGTTCGGCTGGCAGACGACGGTCGTTCGGATGCGGGACGCCGGGGCCGACGTGGCGATCCGGCAGGCAGATGGCGGGCCGTTCCGGACCGACGGCGGCAACCTGATCGCCGACTGTGCCTTCGCCGCGATTGCCGACCCGGCCGCGCTGCACGCGCGCCTGAAGGCCATCGTCGGCGTGGTGGAAACGGGGCTGTTCATCCACATGGCGACCCGCGTTATCGCCGGCACCCAAGCCGGCCCGAGGATACTGGAGCAGCGATGAACGACGCCGACACGGAGATCAAGCCGAACAAAAAGCATTCGCCCGGCGGAGCAAAGTCGGAGCCAGGCTCCGGCCCGATCACCCTCGCGCTCGACATCGGCGGCACGAGCCTGAAGGCGGGCCTGCTGGACCACGACGGCGGCATCGTGGGCGAGCATGTCAAGGTGGCCACCATGCACCCGTCGCCGCCGGACCGGGTGGTGCCGGCGCTGGTCGAGCTGGCCGGGCGGCTCGGGTCGTTCGACCGCATTTCGGTGGGTTTCCCCGGCTTGATCAGGGATGGCTTCGTACGGACCGCGCCGAACCTGGGCACCGAGGAGTGGGGCGGCTATGACCTGGCAGGCGCGTTGCAGTCGCGCCTTGGCAAGCCGGTGCGGATGCTGAACGATGCGACGGTGCAGGGTTTGGGCGTGATTTCGGGGCATGGGCTGGAGCTTGTGATTACGCTCGGCACCGGCTTCGGCTTCGCGTTGTATCAGGAGGGCCGGCTCGCCCCGCAGCTGGAGATGAGCCAGCATATCGTGCGCAAGGACATGACCTACGACCAGTATGTCGGCGTTGCGGCGCTTGAGAAGGTTGGGCGCAAGCGCTGGCAGCGCCGGGTGCAGCGGGTGTTGGCGCAGCTGCGGGCCGTAGTGAACTTCGACATGCTGTATGTTGGCGGCGGCGATGCGCAGAAGGTCGACTTCGAGCTGCCGGCGGACGTGCGGCTCGTGTCGAACGATGCCGGGATCACCGGCGGCGTGCGGCTGTGGGACAGCCGGCTGGACGACACTTTCGCCAAGCGGGAGAGCGCGCCGGCCGCATGACCGTGTTTCATTTGGTCCGGCATGCCGAGCATGACCTGCTGGGCCGGGTGCTGACGGGGCGGATGCCGGGCGTGTCGCTGAACGGGCGCGGGCGGGAGCAGGCGGCGGCATTGGCGCGGCATTTTTCGCGGTGTGCGATTGCGGCGGTGGTTTCTAGCCCGCTGGAGCGGGCGCAGGAGACAGCTGAGCCGATTGCTGCGGCGCTGGGACTTGCGGTAATGACGGATGCCGGGCTGGACGAGATCGATTTCGGCGAGTGGACGGGGATGGCGTTCGAGGCGCTGCAGGATGCGCTGGGTTGGCGGGCGTGGAACCAGTTCCGCGGTTCGGCGCCGACGCCGGGCGGGGAGATGATGCTGGAGGCGTTGGCGCGCGGGCTGCGTGTTCTTGCGCGGCTGCGCCGGGTGTATCCTGGTGGCGAGGTGGTGCTGGTCGGTCACCAGGACATACTGAAAGCGCTCCTCGCACACAGTCTGGGCATGCCGCTCGACCTTATGCACCGCATCGAACTCGCGCCGGCGTCGTGGAGCGTCCTCAAGTTGCCTGACGAAGGTGGCGCAGAGGTGACCGGGCTGAACGTGCCAGTTTAGGTGCTGCGCCGGCGACGTTCGCCTGAACCTGTCCATGGCCTTCGCGCGCGCATGACCCGGACGACCACCACGAAAACTCCGATCACAGATAACAGGCTTAACGTCGATATGGCGTTGATTTCTGGAGTCAGCCCGGTGCGGAGACGGCCGAAGATCAACACCGGCAAGGTCGTTTCGTATCCGCCGAGAAAGAACGACCGGACGAAGTCGTCGAAGCTATTCAGTGCAGCGAGAACCGATGCCGCCGCGAGTGATGGCAGCAGCCATGGCAGCTGCACATTCAGAAAGCTTTGGATCGGCCCGGCGCCAAGGTCTCGCGCCGCGTCCATGACGTCGCGCGGCGTCGTATCGAGCCGCGCGGTGATCATAATGGCGGTCAGCGGAGTGGCGTGCACCGTGTGCCCGATGAGCATCGCCAGCAGACCGGGATCGAGGCCAACCTGCCGGATCCCGATCCGCAGGCCGATCGCGTGCACGACGCCGGGCGTTACAAGCGGCACCATGGTCCCGGAGAGCAGCAGCCAGCGCGATCGCGGGCCAAGCATCCGTGCGGCGAGCGCAATCCATGTTCCGGCGAACGCCGCGAGGCCGGCTGAGCAGATTGCCAGGCCGATCGAGATCGCGAAGGCGCGCCCGTTGGCATGATCGGTCAATGCCTCGCGATACCATCGCAGGCTAGGATGGCGGAGCGGGAAACCGACGACCGATGCGTCGTTAAGGCTGGTGATCACAAGCAGGCACAAGGGCAGCGACAGCAGAGCCACGGCTATCCAATAGAGCGCGTCGGAGAACCCGCCCTGCTTCAAACGGATAGCCGTCTCGGGCCAAGCGTCCGCGCGATGAACTCATGTGTGCTCCAAGCGATGCCGGCGGCGCACGCCGTGCCGGTGACGAGCAGGATCAAGCTGAACGCAGCCCCCATCGGCCACCGTCCGCTGGCACCGCCGAAGAATCCAGTGATGACGGATGCGAAGGTCGGGGTTCCGGCACCGCCTAGAAGAGACGGTGCCACCAGCACGCCCAACGCCAGTATGAACGTCAGCGCGATCCCGGAGACCAAGCCGCCGGATACGAGTGGCAGCGCGACGAAAACCTGCCGCTGCCACCAGTTCGCGCCGAGACCAGTTGCGGCGTCGAGCAGATCCTCTGGCATCCGGCTGAGTGCAGCATAGAGCGGTAGCAGCATGGTAAGCATGACCGTGTAGACAATCCCCGCCAGCACGGATCCAGTGCCATAGAGCAGCGGCACCGGGGCGTCGGTAAGCCCGGTCCAGCGCATGAACTCGTTCAGCGCCCCGCGATTGGAGAGCAAGAGGACCAATGCGAACATCCGCAGGACTTCGCTCGTCCAAAACGGTGCGATCAAAAACGCCAGGCGGCGAAAACGATCCTGTGGCCGGATTCGAACGGCGACGTGCCAAGCAAGCGGCCACGCTAGACCCAATGAAATCAAGGTTGCCAAGGCCGCCAGCATCAATGTCTGTCCAAGAGCAGCCCAATAGCCCGGCCCCTCGAAAAGCGCCATATACGCATCAAGGCTGAGTGACGGCTGTGTCCCCGGCGCCACCGGAAAGGCATCCAGCACGCTGATTTTCATCATGGCAACGAGCGGGCCGACATGCGCGAGGGCCACCCAAACAACCGGCACGGCGACGAAAACCAGGCGCAGGACTTGCGTCATCCCACCCGGACTTCCTCGACCGCCTTGTCGATCAGCTTCGAACTGAGCGCCTGTCCCTCGAAGCGAGAGAAACGCAGCCTGCCGACTGCCTTTTCGTCCATGGCGTAAGCGTCCCGTTCGATCCCGGTCAGCCCAAGTCCTGCGTCCACGAACGTCGAAGGATAGCCGGCTGAGCGGGTCAGTGCGGTGCCGATGCCTGCCGCACCTAGCATCGCGTCGAGGAACCGGTAGGCGGCGTCGCGGTTTGGCGCCCCCTTGACGATGGCGAAGTTGTAGATGAACGCCATGCTGCCCTCACGCGGGACAGTCCGGCGAAACGGCTGCCCGGCAAGGATCAAACGCGATGGCGTACTGGCATAGGTCTGCGCCAGCACCGCATCGCCTCCCGTCAGCAACTGCTGTAATTCGCTACCTTCGTCGAAGAAGCGCACCACCTGCGATTTGCTGCGTATCAGTGTGTCCCGTGCGGCGTTCACCGCCCGGACGGCTTCGGCAGGTTTGCCGACATAGGACAGGAAGGTCGGGTCGGCTCCTTGCAAAAGCATAGTGCAAAGCAAGAAGTCTTCGATGTCGTAGGTGGTCCGGCCCCGATATCTTGGGTCGAACATGGCCGACCAGCTATCTGGGGCGGGTGCCACCTCCCGGGTATCCCAGACGAGAACATTCGCGCCGACGACAAGGGGAACTGCCATCACGGCGCCATTCACCTTAAGCCACTCGGCTCCCGAATAGATCGGATGGAGCCGGTTCCAGTTTTTGAGACGCGAGACATCCAGGGGCTCGATGATCTCGTTGTCGACGAACTGATGCAGGCGTCCCGCCACCACGGTGCAGATGTCCGTCAGCGGGCGATCCCGTTCGGTGACGAGCAGGCTCAACTCCGGCGCCTGGCTGGCGGCAAGCCGGATGCGCACATCGGTCCCGGTTTCGGATTGGAACGCTGCTCGAAAGGATTCAGGGACAAATCCGTCGTAGGCCGTGATGTTGAGTGCACCGGCCGCGGACGCGAACTGGGACCTGAGAATCATCGGTGTTGCCGTCATCCCACCAAGAACACGGCGCCGCGTGACAGCCCGCAGACCAGCCGCTATCGAGCTACTCATCTCAGCCGCCGCCGTCGGTATGATGATTCATGCAAAACATCATACTTGTTTGTGTGTTTGCCAAAAGGGGGAACCGTGCAGAGGATTACGATTACGATGGAAGAGGGTTTGATCGCCGAGCTCGACGCGCTGATGGAGCGTCGCGGGTATCAGAACCGCTCCGAGGCACTTCGTGACCTCATGCGTGCGGGAATGCGGCAATTGGATGAGCTGAAGGACGACGAGCGATGCGTCGCTGCCCTTGTCTATGTTTACGACCATCATCGCCGTGACCTGCCGAACCGGCTGGCCCACGAGTTTCATGATCATCACACTCTGGCCGTATCAACGCTGCATGTGCATCTCGATGCGCAGAGCTGCCTGGAGGTCGCGATTTTGCGTGGAAGCGCCGGGGATGTTCGTCACATGGCCGACCATGTCACTGCTGAACGGGGCGTTCGGCACGGTCAGCTTGTGTTGCTGCCGAGCACAGGCGACGGCCCAACCTGACCGCTCCTGGCCAGGCTTGCCGGTCCGCCCGTGGCCAACACAGGGCTATCATGCGTCGGAACGGGCGAAGGCAGAGGCGCTATTCGCGCATGGGCATCAGGCGACAGGATGCGTTGTTCTGGTCAATACCGCCCCAGGCGTATTTATAGGCTTCTCTCCCGCGCAAGAAATTGGCCGTGCGGCGGCCCTCCATGACTGCCTGCTCGAGCATGGCGGCGAGTAGCAGTGTGCCGGGACTGCAAAACGAGTGCGCAGCGTCGAAACCGCTCAGATAGAACAGGATGCGGTCCGCGCCGGCCAGCAGCGCATAACATCCAGCCGCAAGCTCGTTGCCGATACGCAAGACCTGCAGCCGGAGCACGCCCTCCTGCAGCAGCCCGGGCGCTGCATCGCGGTGGCAGCCAAGGACCGCCGGGCCGGCGAGCGAGCCAACCTCGCCCTGTGCGGTCCAGCGCGCCTGATGCAGCCGGACCAGCTCCGCCAGCAGAGCCTGCACCGTCTCCGGCCCGGCCGTCTCGATTGTAAACCCGCCCGCCCGGGCCGCGCGGTTGCGGTTCATCCGCAGCTTCCGCAGTGTATTTGCCGGCACGACATCCGCCAGCCCGGCGACCGTCGCAGGCAACGCCAGCACCGGGCAAGCCTCCCCCTCCGCCCACTGCACACGCCACCCCTCCGGCGCGATGCCAAGCAGCGCAGACCCCGGCGGCACCTCGATCAGGTCGCACACATCCACCCCATCGCCGCGCGCATGGTCCAGCGCCGCCTGCAGCAGCGGTCCCACCCCCACCCCTGGCTCCAGCAGCGCATCCAGATGGTCCGTAGTCCCCGCGCCAATCGGCAGCAGCTTGCGCACCCCTGGCTCATCCAGCCGATACAGCGGCAGCACGCCCACCAGCCGCCCACCGACACGCTGCGTCGCCACCCGAGGCCTCCCGGTGCCAAAATGCCGCCACCACGGCAGCAACCACGCCGGCGAGCTGAACGGCGACGCGCCCGGCACCCGGCGCCACAACGCCTCCCACTCCGGCGCCAGCGCCAGCAGCGCAGCGTCGCTGTCCAGCAACTCGACCCCGGTCATACGGTGGCAGCGACGCGCGCCAGCACCCGGTAGCGTTCGATATACGCCGCCGCCATGCGCTCGATCGAAAAACGGCGGCGCGCGGTCTCACGGCAGGCGTCGGGTTCGATCCTATGCACCTGCCGGATCGCCGCCGCCATGCCGTCCGCGTCGTCCACCAAGAAGCCGGTGCGGCCAGGCTCCACCAGCTCCGGCAAGGCGCCGTTGCGGAAGGCGATGACCGGGGTGCCGCAGCTCGCCGCCTCCATCGCCACCAGCGAGCTGGTCTCGGCGACCAGGCTCGGCACCAGCAGGCAGCGTGCGGCGGCCAGCAGACGGCGCTTCTGGCTGAAGCCGACCGGCCCGATATAGCGGCGCCGCCGGTCGAGCCGCGGCAGGATCTCCCGGTGGAAATACTCCTGATGCGCCGCGTAGGGGAAAACCTCACCCGCCAGCAGCATCGGCACGTCGGCCGCCCGTGCCGCGTCGAGCGCCAGATGCAGTCCCTTCTCCGGACAAATCCGGGCCAGCGTGAGCGCATAGCCGCACTTGCGCGGCTGCACCGCCCCGAGCTGCGAGACCGGAACCCCATTCGCGATCGGCGGCAGCAGGCGGGGCCCGGGCGGCATGCGCCGCATCTGGCTCTCGGACACGCAGTTGATCCAGGTGCCGTCGCGCGTGGGCGCCAACGCGCTGGGCGGATACCATTCCGGCGGCAGATGCAGCGTGGCGAGCACCGGTACGCCCGGCGGCGGCAGACAGGCCTCGTAGTCGAGCCCGTGCATGTGGATAAGGTCGATGTCCCGGCAACGCAGGACCTCGGCGGTGACGCGGTGGATCGCTTCCTGGCCGGCCCAGTGCACGGCGTTGTCGATCGGGCGGTCGCTGGGCGCCGCCGGGTAGGACCATAGCTCCCCGGCGACCTCGGACCCCGCGCAGGCGATCACGACGCTGCGGTGGCCCGCGTCCATGATCGCGCGGTCCAGGCTGCTCAGCACCTGCTCCGACCCGCCGACCGCGTCTGGGCTCACCGGCGCCAGCGGGTAGGCAACGCTGAGGATCGTCAGGCGCCGCACAGAGCCCCCTGCGCCAGCTCGCGCCAGCGTGCGCCGGTCATGCTCCAGCCCCAGTGCTCGTAGTTCAGCCGGCCGGGCAACGGTGGTGCCGTGAAGTCATAGGCGGGCGCTGGGCGGAAGCGTTCGACGCGCGTGCCGAACGGCCGGAGCGTCGCGGCCTGTGTCACGAAGCAGCCAAACATCGCCCGTTTCTGCGCCTGTTCGGCTGTCGTGAGCGTGACGGCCACCGGCTCAGGGCCCGGCAAGAAACAGCCGGTCACAAGCCCACCCGACGGGTCGGCATGATACCCGGCGAATTCCAATACCGGGCGGCGTCCGGCGGCGGCGTGGACGGCGAACGCAGTGGCGTCGTGGTCGGGATGGCCGCCCTCGTAGGCATGGGTGATGACCGCCTCCGTCCCATGCGCGTCGAACAGCCGGGCCAGGCTGCAGGCAATGCCGGGCATGTCGAGGCTGGCGTCCTGGTCCACGACGCCCAATTCGGCCATGCTGGGTGCGGCGCCCGCAACCCGCAGCGCCGCCATCAGCTCGCCGCGCCGGGCGGCCGCATAGGCGGCGGGCGTGCCGAAGCCAGCCGCAGCCGCGTCCGCCAGGGCCCGCGGCGCGCCATCGGTCACGTGCACCAACAACAGCTCCGGCAGCAAATGCAGGCTGCCGCCCGCTGCGATCGTCTCGTCGTCCGGATGCGCCACGACCAGCGCCACCCGGCCGCCAACAG
>CAXTJW010000091.1:0-11300 GCA_964244305.1 uncultured Acetobacteraceae bacterium | reverse complement strand
TGGGCCTCGCCGGCCTGCTCGACCGCTACCCGAGGCAACTCTCGGGCGGACAGCGCCAGCGTGTCGCCATGGGCCGCGCTATCGTGCGCGACCCCCAGGTGTTCCTGTTCGACGAGCCGCTGTCCAACCTCGACGCCAAGCTTCGGGTGCAGACACGCGCCGAGCTGAAAGACCTGCACCAGCGCCTGCGCACCACGACCGTCTATGTCACCCATGACCAGATCGAGGCGATGACCATGGCGGACAAGATCGTCGTCATGAATGGCGGCCGCGTCGAGCAGGCCGGCTCGCCGCTCGACCTCTATGACCACCCGGCCAACCGGTTTGTCGCCGGGTTCATCGGCAGTCCGGCGATGAATTTCCTGCCGGGGACGGTCGAACCCGGCGGTTTCCGCGCCGAGGGCGGCAGCCTGTGGCCGTTGCCGAACGTCCCGCATGAGGCCGGGCGTCCCGCCATCTACGGCGTCCGCCCCGAGCATCTGCAGCTCGCCGCCGGCAATGGGTGCGGTGTGCCGTTGCTGGTCCAGGTCGTGGAGCCGACCGGCAGCGAAACCCAAGTGCATGGCCGGCTCGGCGGGCAGCCCGGCGCGCTGCCCGTCATGGGCGCCTTCCGCGAGCGCGTCGCTGCCCGTCCCGGCGACCCCATCACCGTCACCGCCGACCCGGCGCTGGTCCACCTCTTTGACCGCGACTCCGGCGTGCGCCTCGTCGCCTAAGCCAACAAAAGGGAGACCGCAGCCGATGTATGACCTCACTCGACGCAGCCTGGGCCTGGGTTCCGGCGCGCTCGTCGCCACCAATCTGCTGGGCCGCGCCGCCCAGGCCGCCATCGCGGTCGCCGACGTGCCGCCGCTGAACCTCGCAATCGAAAAGGGTGCCAGCCTCCGCGTCCTGCGCCCGGCCAAGTTCGTCGAGCCGGATGAGGTCATCTTCCGCGAAAACACCAAGAAGTTCGCCGATGCGATGGGCGTGCAGGTCCGTGTCGACTTCTCCGGCTGGGAGGACCTGCGGCCGCAGACCGCGGTGACCGCCAATACCGGCGCCGGCCCCGACGTCGTGGTGGGCTGGACCGACGACCCGCATCTGTATGCAGACAAGCTGCTCGACCTCACCGACATCGCCGAGTATCTCGGCCGTAAATACGGCGGCTGGTATCCGTTGGCGGAGCGGTACGGCAAGAAGTTCGGCACCAACCAATGGCTGGCCATCCCGATGGGGGCAAGCGGCGGACCTGCGCTATATCGGGAAAGTTGGATCAAGGAAGTCGGTTTCGACAGCTTCCCCGATAAGACCGACGGTCTGCTCGACCTGTGCCGTAAGCTGAAGAAGTCGGGCCACCCAGCCGGCTTTGCGCTGGGCCATGCGGTGGGCGATGCCAACGCATATTGCCATTGGCTCGTCTGGTCGCACGGCGGCACGATGACCGATGAGCAGGGCAAGGTCACAATCAACAGCAAAGCGACGATAGAGGCACTGAAATACGGCAAGGCGCTGTACGAAACGTTCATCCCCGGCACCAACTCCTGGCTCGATCCCAGCAACAACAAGGCGATGCTGGCCGGCGAACTCGGCGTGACCCAGAATGGCGTGTCGCTCTACTACTCGGCAAAGAACAGCCCAGACCCCAAGATTGCCGCCATCGGCGCCGACATGAACCACGCCTACATGCCGATCGGGCCAGCCGGACAGGTGACGCAGGGCGCGCTGGCCATCAACGCGATGGCGTTCAAGCACACGAAGTTCCCGAACGCCGCGAAGGCCTATCTTGCCTACATGATGGAGGTCGAGCAGTACGACAAATGGCTGGTCGGCAGCTTCGGCTACTGGGGCCAGCCACTCCGTGCCTATGAGCAGAGCGCCGTTTGGGAGGGCGACCCGAAGATCAAGCTCTATAAGGATACGATGGCGCAGTCACGCTGGTACGCCTATCCCGGCGCGATCACCGAGCAGTCCGGCGCCGTGATGGCGGACTACGTGATGGTCGACATGGTCGCATCGGCCAGCACCGGAGACAGCAGTCCGGAAGACGCCGCAAAGGAGGCGGAACGCCGGGCCAAGCGGTATTATCGGGCTTAACGGCCTGGGGCGCCGGGAGACGCAGCGCCCTCACCGCCTCGCAGCAAGGCATCCACCCGGGCGGCGGCAATATCCCAAGTGAAATCCCGCGCCACCATCGCCCGGGCTGCCGCCCCCAGCCGATGCCGGGCCGCGCGATCCCGCAACAATGCGAGAGCGGCGTCTGCCAACTGCGGCGCCCCCGCCTGCACCAGCCGCGCGTGGCCCAGCGGCAATTTCAGGCCGTTCATCGCCATCGGCGTCATAACGACCGGACGTGCGCAGGCCCAAGCCTCCAACACCTTGTTCTTGAGGCCGACCCCGGTCCGCATCGGCGCGAGCGTCACCCACGCAGACTGCAGCTCGGTCGCAATGTCGGCGACGTCCGCCCGGATTTCGATGCCGTCTCGCCCGTCCAGCGAACGGATCGCTGCCACCGGCCGCCGCCCGGCCATCACGCACCGCGCGCCCGGCACCGCCGCCCGGATGAGTGGCCAGATCTCGGCCGCCACGAACGCCGCCGCGTCTACGTTGGGCGCATAGTCCAGCGTGCCGGCAAACACGACCGTCGGGCATGGATGTTCGGGCACGGCCGCACTCGGCACCGCGACGCCGTTCGGCGCCACCGCCACCATCCGTCCACCCAGCCGCGACATCCACGCCGCATCCGCCTCGCCTACGCAAGCCGTCGCTCCAAATCCCCGTACTGCCCGGCGCGCGTGCACAGCCGCGACGATGGCCTCCCGTAGGTTCCAAGCCCGATGCCGGCCGCCTTCCGCCCAAGCCGCCCGGCCAAACTCCAGCGGATTGCAGTCGATCATGTCGAGCACCGCCGGCATCCGTGCCCCGCTAGCGAGCCAAGCGCTCTCGGCACCGGGCCACACCAGCGCCCGATCCGGCCGCGCCGCCACGCATCGCCCGATCGCGGCGATCAACGGCCCATTGTCGAACCGCCACGGATAGCTCGATCCCCCGCCCGCCAGCACGAGCGGCACGTGTTCGACCACACTTGGCGGCGTCGCTCCCGGCGCAAGCAACGTGATCTCCCATCGACGCGCCAGCACCGCCAACAGGTTCGCCGCACGCAGCGAGTAGCCGTCCCGGATCGGCCACAGCGGCAGCGTGCCGATAGCAAGCAGACGATCCATGCCTCGTTTCCATCACTCGATCCGCAAAGCCCGTGGCAATCCGCAAAGCCCGTGGCGTTGCCCCTGCCGCTCAAGCATACTGCGCGGAAGAAAGCATGCCGGGGGAAAGATGAGCGAGAACGCAGTTCTGCCCGGAACGCCCCTGGTCCAGCCGCATCCATGGCGATGGTCGCCGCCGCGCAACACCTGGCTGATGCGGCTGTTCGACTACCGCCCGTTCCTGGCCGCACTGTGCCTATTCCCCGCGCTGTCCTTGCTGCTGGTGTTCCTCACCTATCCCCTCGGGCTTGGCATATGGCTCGCCTTTACCGACACGCGGATCGGGCGCGCCGGGGTGTTCATCGGGCTCGAGAACTTCGAGAGCCTATGGCACGACCGCATCTTCTGGCTCTCGGTGACCAACACCCTATTCTATACGGCCATCGCAACGGCCGGGAAGTTCGGCCTCGGCCTATGGCTCGCCCTGCTGCTGAACAACAACATTCCGTTCAAGTCCCTCATCCGCGCCATCGTCCTGGTCCCCTGGATCGTGCCCACCGTGCTCTCGGCAATCGCGTTCTGGTGGATTTATGACCCCCAATTCTCAATAATCTCTTACGTCCTGAAAAGTATGGGCGTGATCGACACGAATATCGATTTCCTCGGCAGCCCGTGGCATGCGCGGCTCAGCCTGATCGCCGCCAACATCTGGCGCGGCATTCCCTTCGTGGCCATCAGCTTGCTGGCCGGGCTGCAGACCATCTCGCCCTCGCTGTATGAGGCCGCAATGCTCGACGGCGCGACGCCCTGGCAGCGCTTCGTGAACGTCACCCTGCCGATGCTGATGCCGGTGCTGTCCGTGGTGCTGACCTTCTCCGTGCTGTTCACCTTCACCGACTTTCAGCTCGTCTACGCCATCACACGCGGCGGCCCCGTCAACTCGACGCACCTCATGGCGACGCTCGCGTTCCAGCGCGGCATCCCCGGCGGCCAACTGGGCGAGGGCGCCGCCATCGCCGTCGCCATGATCCCCTTCCTCGTGGCCGCCACGCTGTTCAGCTATTTCGGACTGGCCCGGCGCAAATGGCAGCAGGGGGAAAGCAATGATTGAGCCGACGACCACCCGGCCGCGCAAACGACAGTTCGAGCGTCAGGGCGCATTGTCGTGGGACAGCATCCCGCGCCGCATCATCACGGTCTACGTTCCGCTGTTGGTGTTTATTATAATATTGCTGTTTCCGTTTTATTGGATGACCATCACCACCTTCAAGCCCAACAACGAGCTCTATGACTACAAAGAGTTCAATCCGTTCTGGATCCACTCCCCGACACTGCAAAACGTTAAGAAACTGTTGTTCGATACCGACTACCCGCAGTGGCTGATGACCACGATGGGCATCGCCGCCGCCGCGACCTGCATCAGCATCTTCGCCAGCGTGCTCGCCGCCTATGCCATCCAGCGCCTGCGCTTCCGCGGCAGCAACTGGGTCGGCCTGGGCATCTACCTCGCCTACCTCGTCCCGCCCAGCATCCTGTTCATCCCGCTCGCGACGATGGTGTTCAAGCTTGGCCTGTTCGACAGTCCGCTCGCGCTGATACTGACCTACCCGACCTTCCTGATACCGTTCTGCACCTGGCTGCTCATCGGCTACTTCAAGTCGATCCCATACGAACTCGAAGAATGCGCCCTGATCGACGGCGCGAGCCGCCTGCAGATACTTCGCCGCATCACCCTGCCGCTCGCGGTGCCCGGCCTCATCAGCGCCGGCATCTTTGCCTTCACCTTGAGTTGGAACGAATTCATCTACGCGCTCGCCTTCATCCAGTCGTCGGAGAAGAAAACCGTCCCCGTCGCCGTGTTGACCCAGTTGGTGCAGGGTGACGACTATCAATGGGGCGCGTTGATGGCCGGCGCGCTGTTCGGCTCGATCCCGGTGGCGCTACTCTATTCATTCTTTGTGGAATACTACGTCAGCTCACTCACCGGAGCCGTGAAAGAATGAAGCTTTTCTGTTTTTGGCGCTCGCTCGCCACCTACCGCATCCGCATCGCGCTCAACCTGAAAGGCATCGCCGTCACCGAGGAACTGATCGACCTCGACCGCGGCGATCAGAACGAGGCTGGGTTTCGCAAGGTCAATCCCATGGGCGCGGTCCCGGCGCTCGTGCTGGACGACGGCACCGTGCTTACCCAGTCGCTGGCCATCCTGGAGTGGCTCGACGAGACCCATCCGACCCCGCCGCTATTGCCAACGGCCGCCAACGACCGTGCCAGGGTGCGCGCGCTTTGCGCCATCCACGCCGCCGACAGCCACCCGTTGGTGACGCCGCGCGTGCAGGGCTACCTCGGCCGGGTGTTCAGCGCGGACGACGCGGCCAAGCAGGCCTGGGCCGCCAATTGGTTCCAAAAGGGCCTCGAAGCCTATGAAGCTCTGCTGCCCGGCGTCGGCGCCTTCTGCTTCGGCGCCACTCCCACCATGGCCGACTGCTGCCTCGCCAGCCACATCGCCGGCGCACAGCGCTTCAAGGTGGACCTGCAGCCCTACCTCAACGTCCGCCGCATCCACGACGCCTGCATGGCCCTGCCCGAGTTCGCCACCGCCCATCCGCTCAAGCAGTCGGGCGCGCCCGCCGCGGCTTGAGATTTCCCAAAGCCGTCGCCATTTCCCGCTCAACGCAAAGGAGCACATCATGACCACCGAGACTGCGACCACCGAAACCGCGACCCTGGGCGGCGGCTGCTTCTGGTGCCTGGAGCCGGTGTTCCTCAGCCTGCGCGGCGTGCACAGCTCCGTCTCCGGCTATGCCGGCGGCACCGTGCCAAACCCAACCTATGAACAGGTCTGCGGCAAGCGCACCGGCCACGCGGAGGTCGTGCAGATCACCTTCGACCCCAGCCAGATCGCCCTCGCCGATATCCTGCGGGTATTCTTCACCCTGCACGACCCCACGACCCCGAACCAGCAGGGCGCCGACGTCGGCCCGCAGTATCGCTCGATCATCCTCACGCATTCCGACGCGCAGGCCGAGACCGCGCGTGCCGTCAAGGCCGAGATCGACGCCGCCCACGTCTGGGACCGCCCAATCGTTACCGAAATCGTCCCGCTCACGACATTCTACCGCGCCGAGGACGAGCATCAGGACTATTTTGCCCGCAACCCCTGGTCAGGCTACTGCCGCGCTGTGATCAATCCGAAGGTGGCCAAGCTCCGCAAGCTGTTCAGCGACCGGTTGAAGCAGCAAGCCGCCGAGTGACGCAACCCGCCCGCGCCGAGGTCTGCGACGCCTATCGCAGCCTCGGCCGCTTGGGTCTGATCCACGGCAGCAGCGGCAACGTCAGCGTGCGGGCCGGACATGGCATGCTGATCTCCCCCACCGGCACGACGCCCAATCGCATCGAACCGGGCCATTTGGTCGCTATGCCCATGCACGACCCGGCACCGGGCGCCAGCAGCGAGTGGGCGCTGCACGCTGCGATATACGACGGCAACGCCACCGTCGGCGCGGTCGTGCACACCCATGCCGACGCCTGCACGGCGCTCGCCTGCCTCGCCGAATCCATGCCGCCGTTCCACTACATGGTCGCGAATTTCGGCGGCGATGACGTGCGTTGCGCGCCCTACGCCACCTTCGGTACCCCATCCCTCGCCGCACTTGCTGCGGAAGCGATGCGCGGCCGCACGGCATGCCTGCTGGCTAATCACGGCATGATCGCCGCCGGGCCAACCCTGGACGCCGCCGTGGCGACAGCGCTGCAGCTGGAAATCCTGGCGCGGCAATATCTGATGGCGCGGGCCGCCGGTCAGCCGCGCCTGCTTACGCCGCAGCAGATGGCCGACGCGCATCGGCGCTATTTGACCTATTGACGGCGGCCCCTTCCCTAACCCACCCGGGCAAAAAGCAGCCCCAACTCCTGCACGCCTGAAACTCCGGCCTTGCCAAGCGCCGAACGGACCTGCGCCTGTACCGTGCTCGCCGACACGCCGCGCCCCGCCGCCACCGCCGCCACCCGTTGCCCGGCCGCAACCGCGACAGCTACGTCCGCCTCCGCGCGCGTCAGGCCGAACAGCGCCGCCACCCGCTTCGCGCTCGCCGGCACCTGAGCCAAGCGCCGGAGCGTCACCAGCGCCTGACCCGAAGTTTGCCCGGCGCCGTATCCGCTCGCCTGATCCGGCGTCGCATCGGGATGTCCGGCCCATAGCGCGCCGCTCGCCAGGCTGCAAACCGCTACGGCGACCGCGGCGCCATCCTTTGCGCGCACCAGCATATCGCCGCCCACGCCGCCGGCGGCTGCGTCGTGCACCAGGCCGTGCAGGTGATAAGTGGCGTTCGAATCGAGCGTCTGCAACGCACCACGGCGCGGCTCGAGCCCCAGCCCGACGCTTTCTGCCAAGTGCTGCGCTGCCGGGTCGGCGTATACGATGCGGCCACCCACGGTCACCAGGATGACGCCGGTGTCGGTCGCCAGCAACGCCGCCGAACTCGCTGCCTGCATGGCGTCGGCAATCGCCAGCCGGGCCCGCAGCCGCACCGCAAGGCGCAGATGCCAGGTCAATTGCGCCATCTGTGCGCGCTCCGGCTCCGTCGGCGGCGGAACGGCGACCCGCTCTGGCCTTGGATACGACGTCGGACCCGGCCGTTCGACCGTTGACACGGGTGCGGTCAACGCGTGCCCGCCCCAGCCCGGCGCAGCGAGCGGTGCCGAGCCGCCGTTGTCCGCAACTACAAGAAGCGGCGGCGCGCTCCCACCGGCTGCAGCCGTTGCCTCCGCCCATACCGCCGGCCATAGCGTTGGCTCGAGCGCCGCCTCATACAACCGCAATATTAGCGAATCTAAGCCATCAGTCGCCGCCATGGGGCATCCTCACTGGCCAAAGCCTGAAAAAGACCAGGCTGACCCATAAGCACACGTCAACGTGAATATGACAATCACCAACATCTGATCCGTGTGATCGAAGTCACATAGTATGCTGCCAGGTCACATCATTGCGGGCCATACTTTCCTCCGATACGGCCCGGATCGCACGCCCGACCATCGCTGCATTCGCCGGTACTACTGCATTGCCTAGCGCTCGGATGCGCTCCTTCCGGAACGCGGCGTCGGGCTGGCGGTCCATCCCTGGGGGAGGCCCATCATCCACTCGGCGTAGCCCGGGTGCAGCCGGCCACCCACCGCGTCGTTCAATTGGCAGGCCCGCCGCCGCCCCTGCTGGCGCAGGCTGCCATGCTTCCAGTCCCGCGCCACCGGGGTCGGCAACAATGGCTTGCGCCACCAGCCATACCCGGCTGCGCCGATGCGGGGCGCCGGCATGGACAGCACCCACCACCAGCGGCCAGCAGGCGTAACCCGCAGCTTCCAAATCAGCCAGCACCCGGTCCGCGCCCCGGCCTCGGAGGCCAGGAACGTTCTCAACCACCACCCAGTGCGGTCGGCACTCACGCACCAGGCGCGCCATGTGGGACCACAGGCCCGAACGCTGGCCGGCGATCCCCGCCGCCCGGCCGGCGAGGCTGACGTCCTGGCAGGGGAACCCGCCGCAGACGAGGCGGGGCCACGGCACTCCATCCGCTTGCAGCCGGGCCGCCGACAGGGTGCGGATGTCGTCATAGACGGCTGTGCCGGGCCAGTGGCGAACGAGCACCGCGCGCGCGAACGGATCGGCCTCGCAGAACGCCCAGGTGCGCATCCCGGCCCAGTGCAGTCCGAGACTGAGCCCGCCGATGCCGCTGAACAGGTCAAGGACGGTAATCTCCTAGGATGCGGACTGCATTCCTAGAGAGTCGATTTCTGTCACGGCTGAGTCAAGGATGGAGAACGGCCTGTAAACCGCAGCTCGCAGCGCCTATGCGGCGTCGTTGTCTCGGGTTCTCCGACGCAGACGCCGGAAACAGTCTGCGTCAGAGCACGAACTTGATGGTGTGGACTGAGTCAGCCAGCGCCATGAGGCAGGCGTTGGCATCAGACCGCTAGACATTGGGGCTGGATAGATAAAGATAGGCTCCGCCGGGCTCCGTCCCCGTCGAGATATGCAGCCCCTTTGCCTGCTGCAGGCTCATTCCGGCGAAGGTGATGCTCGCGTCGATGCCGTTGCCCGTTCGGCCCAGGCCGCCGACGATATCCGCGCGCAAGGTCGCCCCCTGGGATCCCGCCGCCCCGGAAACGCTGCTGTCCCAATGGTAGCTGCTTACCTTGACGTCGAAGCCCCACAACGTCGCCGCGTCGCCGGCATGGAAGCCCCGGATCGTGTTCCAGACCACTCCCGGGTTGCGCGCGTCCGTGAAGAACGTGTCCGTGCCCGTGCCGCCCGTCAGGAAGTTGGAGCCGAGGCCGCCATCGAGCACGTTCTGCCCGCTCGAGACCTGGATCGCGTCGTCGCCGCTTCCGGTATGGATGAAGACGTTCGCCGCCGAGGTGCTCGCCGCCATCGCATCGGACCCGGCGTAGATATACTGCGAATGGATATAGCTGGGGCCGTTCGCGGCCGGGTCGTCCATCGCGACCGCGCCGGAGGTGCGCGTGGTCTTATCCGAGAAGCCCATCCACTGCAGTTTTGCCGTCGAAAGGGTCTCGTTGTTGAACTGCAGCGCCTCGATGTTCGTCAGGCTGTCTTGCCCGCCTTGGAAGCTCACGTCGACCGCACCGTTGCTGCCGAGAGTGATGACCGCTTGTTCCCGCGACACCTCATATCGCGCGGTATTATACCCGCCGCCGCCGTCGATCGTGTTGGTGCCCAAGCCGCCCTCGAGCACGTTGTCGGCATTGTTGCCGACGATGGTATCGTCGCCAGAACCTCCGACGGCATTCGCAATCAGCGAGCGCGCGTCATTCTTATACTCCAGGGCGTTATATACGTTGGCTCTGGCGTATTCGCCTGCCCCGAGCTGAGCCAATTGGGTGTTTGACCCGACGGAATACTGCCCTGGATTCAGGTTGATCTGCACGCTGGTGTAATAGGCCGAGAAATCGTAGGTCGCCTCCCGCCCGTCGCCGTTCCATAGCGTCAGGAATATCTTGTTGCGGTCGGCGGCCGGGTCGCCGGCATTGCCGGGCCGCCCCTGCCCGACGCCGTTCACCATGGTCTCGCCACTGTCTGGAGACCAAGAATACCGGGTCGGGCCCAGCACCTTGAAGTTGGCCCCATAAAGGTATTGCAGCGCCGCGATGTCGTCCATCATGTAGGTCTGCGGGTTGCTATCCAGCGCGCACGTGTCCGAAGTGGCCGGCGCGCCAATATAGCTCGCATAGGTCATCACGCTATACTCGAGGTCGTCCGAAGCGGCCGGCAGCGTTTCATTGGCGACGCCGCCGGTTTCATGGCCATGCTTCAGCCCAAGCGCATGGCCCAGCTCATGGATCATCGTCATGTAGGCATAGTTGCCCGGCGCCGGCGTCCGGTAGTCGGCATACGACAGCCCGTCATAGGCCTGGCCAAACCAAACATCGCCGGATTTCGCGCTGGTGCCCGGAGTATAGGTGTAGGCGGTCGGCGGCAGGCTGGACGAGCCCAACATAAAGGTCGCGGGTCCGGAGCCCACGTCCGTGAACGTCTCGTTGGTAAACGACGCCACCGATCCCAGCCCCATCGTCGGATATCCCGACACGCTCGACTTGCCAGTCAGCGCGAAGTCGGCCGCCGCATGCTGCGCCGCGGAAACTCCGCGAAAGCCCTGGTTCGCCTCCGAATAGCCGGCGTCATAGGCGGACGAGGATGTCGGAAAGCTGAAGGTGATCGTCGTGTAGGTCCAGGCGGACCCAATCAGCAGGCCATCGATCGATTGGTTGCCGCTCGCCGCCACCGTCCTGATCGGGGTCAGCCCAGGCTGTATCGCATCCGCCATAAGGGCCTTCATAGAAAGCGATGGATCCTGGCCCGCGATCGTCGGATCCTGCAGCTCGTCATGGTCGTTCAGAGGAATAGGACGCATGACTGTTTTTGATCCTGCTCAACGTGTTTCGTTAAACTTGACCTTACAACAACAGCAATGACAAACAACTTAGCGTTGCTTCATTGTAATTATACTACTCGCTTCGTGTTCGGATCAAAAATGATCTTGGTTTCGAGAAGACTATGCTATGGACCAAACGATCCCCATCCCGCACGCCAGATCGGCAAACCAC
>CAXTJW010000090.1:0-11341 GCA_964244305.1 uncultured Acetobacteraceae bacterium | reverse complement strand
GCAGCCGGTTGATGCCGTCGCGCTGCACCAGGCCCATGGTGCCGGCGAAGTAGTAGGGCCACACCGCCTCCGGCCCATGCCGCGCCGCGACGTCGATCAGCGCCGCGGCGACGCGGTCCAACGCCTCGTCCCAGCTCGCCTCACGAAAGCCGTCGCCCTTTGCGCCGGTGCGGATGAGCGGGCGGGTCAGGCGGCCGGGGTGATGCACCCGCTCGGCGTAGCGCGCCACCTTCGCGCAGATCACCCCGGCGGTGTAGCTGTTGTCCGCAGCGCCGCGAACCGCGCCGATGCGTGTGCGGTCCAGCACCTCGACCTCCAGCGCGCAGGTGCTGGGGCAGTCATGCGGGCAGACCGTGCTGCGGAATGCGCCGGCCATTTTCTCTCAGTCCTGGAACGTCAGCGTCACGCCGCACGCTTCGCCAGCAGCAACGGTGATGCCACGGCTGTCCTGCGTGGCCGCGACACCGCCCTCCTGCAGCGCCCGGGCCGCCCGGTCCAGTGACAGCGTGCGCAGCGTGAGCGCGGCCATGAATTGGTCGCGGCCCTCCGGTGCCGGGGCGGCGGCGCCGAACTCGGCCTCGAGTGCGGCCGGGGTGACGACATCGACGCGGGCCAGCCCGGCGTACAGGGTGCAGCCCTCGGCGGCCGGCCGCACGCTGTCCTCACCGAACATGCGGGCGAACAGGGCGCCGAGCGGGGCCGGGTCGGTAGCACAGACGACGGCGCGCAGGACGCCGAGCGCGCCATTGGGATGCCGGCGCCAGGCGTCGTGCCACACGAGTTCGGGCGTAAGGTGGTGGCAGAAGAACAAGCGGCCCGCCGGGACCGTGCCGCGTTCCAATTGCACGGTGCGGAAGGTGGCGTCGCGGGCGCCGCTGGGCATTTCGACGGGGCGGGAGAACTCCTGCGGCGGCAGCGCGGGCAAACCGGCGCGCTGCAGGGCGGTCGTCGTGGCGTCGCTGTCGAACGTCTTGAATGCTAGGCCACTCAGGCCGACCGGCAAATCCAGCACGTCGGTCCGGTTGCCGCCGCCAGGGACGACGCCCAGCAGCTCGATGTAGTCGGTTCCGAGGATTGCCAGGTTATTGCTCGATCCCAGCGTATGGTGCCCGCGTGGGGTCAATGCGAATCCGAGCCGCGTGTAGAGGGCGGCGGCGGCATCGAGCCGGTCGCGGACGTTGATGACGACGTGGTCGATGGCTGGAACGGGCAGATGAGTCATGCGCCGGTACTCTCATAATCGCGCGCCGCGTTCAACGTCCATCGTCCCGGCTGCCTAATCCAGTCATTGGTCATTCTGCGCGTCCAATCATGTTGACGAGTAGGCTGCGTGCCAGTACGCCGAATTGATCGTGACCAGTGCAGCCCGCCCTCGCCCCTTCCTCCGCCTCCGCGGCCGCTCGTTCATGGCCGTCGTGCTCATGCCGGACCAGCCGTTGGCGGACTGGATGGCGCAGCTCGACGCGCAGCTGTCCCGTTCCCCCCGCTTTTTCGACGGACGGCCCGTCGTGCTCGACTTCGAGGGGCTGGCGGGCACCGAAGCCGGGTTCCCCGCCCTGATCGAGGACCTCGCCGCCCGCGCCATCCGCGTCATCGGCATCGAGAACGCGGACGAGAAGGCATTGGGGCCGCTGCTGCCGGGCCTGCCGCCCGTGCTGACCGGCGGCCGCACCGTGGGCCTGCCGGTCCTCGTGGCAGGCGAGCCGCCGCCGGAACCGGAGCCGCCCGCCGAACGCGAGCCGTCCGCGCTGATCGTGGACCGCCCGGTGCGCTCGGGCCAGAGCGTCGCCTTCACCGGCGGCGACGTGACGGTGATCGGCTCGGTCGCCTCCGGGTCCGAGGTCATCGCCGGCGGATCGATCCACATCTATGGCGCATTGCGCGGCCGGGCGATCGCCGGGCTGCTGGCCCCGGGGCCCGGCGGCACGCGCCCGCGCATCTTCTGCCGGCGCCTGGACGCGGAGCTGCTGGCGATCGACGGCGTATACAAAACCGCGGACGAGATGGACCCAGCCCTGCAGGGCCGCGCCGTCCAAGTCTGGCTGGACGGCGACGAGCTCGCGATCGCTGCGCTCGATTAGATTTTCTGCAGATATGAGGTGACCGCGATGGCCAAGGTCTTGGTCGTGACATCGGGCAAGGGAGGCGTGGGCAAAACCACCTCCACGGCCGCACTGGGAGCAGCACTCGCACAGACCGGCAAGAAGGTCGTCGTCATCGACTTCGATGTGGGATTGCGCAACCTCGACCTGATCATGGGGGCTGAGCGGCGGGTGGTTTACGACCTGATCAACGTCGTGCAGGGCGACGCCAAGCTGGCGCAGGCGCTGATCCGCGACAAGCGGCTGGACACGCTGCACCTTCTGCCGGCCAGTCAAACTCGCGACAAGGACGCGCTGACGTCGGAGGGCGTCGCGCGGGTTATGGGGGAGCTGCGCGAAAAGTTCGACTGGGTGATCTGCGACAGCCCGGCCGGCATCGAGCGGGGCGCGCAGTTGGCGATGTATCACGCCGACGAGGCGGTCGTTGTGACCAATCCCGAAATCTCCTCCGTGCGCGACAGCGACCGCATCATCGGCCTGCTGGATAGCAAGACCGAGCGCGCCGAAAAGGGCGAACGGGTCAGTAAGCACCTGCTGCTGACCCGATACGACCCGGCGCGCGCAGCGCGGGGCGAGATGCTGAAGATGGAAGACATCCTCGAAATCCTATCGATCCCGCTGCTCGGCATCATTCCGGAAAGCCAGGACGTGCTGCGCGCCAGCAACCTCGGCGCGCCGGTGACGCTCGCCGATCCAACCAGCGCGCCCGCCCGCGCCTATACCGACGCGGTACGACGCTTGCTTGGCGAGAAGCTCGCGATGACGGTGCCGAGCGGGAAAAAGAGCCTATTCGGCAAGCTGTTTGGACGGAGGGTCGCGTGAGCCTCTTTAATTTCTTCAACAAGCGCACCTCTGCGCCGATCGCCCGGGAGCGGCTGCAAATCCTGCTTGCGCATGAGCGCGTCGGCGGCAGCCACTCCCAGCTTGTGGCGGTGCTGCAGGAGGAGATCCTGGCGGTAATCGCCAAGCACATGCAGATCGACCGTGACAAGGTGGTCGTGAAGCTGGACCGCGGCAACGACGTCTCGACGCTCGAAATCGACATCGAGATGCCGCCGCAGATGCAAGTTTCGGCCTGAGCAGCCGGGCTAAAGGTTGCCGGAGGCGTCCACGTGGGACGGCTGGCGCTCCAACGCGCCGGCCCGGCGGATCAAGTCGCCGACATTGCGCCAATGCTGCACGGCCTCGCCCAACGTCAGCTCGATGAACATGCGCTGCGGCTTGCGGCCGGCAGCCGCCTCGCTCGGGACGTCGCGCTTTAGGTGCAGCACGAGCGCGCCGGGCATGGCCTCCGACATCAGATGCGACGCTTCGACATCGGCCAAATAGCCAGCGCTGAACCCTGAATTCGCCATTGCCATCCTCGATTCGCTGATGATCCGGCATGGTAACATAAAAGTGATGAAGATTTAGTTAATTCGGGGCGCGCTGACTCTCTCTCAACTTCGTGGCGAAAATACTACAGTGCACTTAGCTCGAATCGCAGTCCCGCCCTTCCTCCGCAATGACCTGGAGCACCGCCGCCAGCGTGATGCCGGCCATGCCAGTCATGCGGTCGAGGCCGCCTGGCGGCCGTATCGGGACGATCAACGGGCTGTGCCGGAGCGGCATGGTCGCCCCGAACAGGCCATAGCTGCGCGTGCCGACCGCGGCCGCCATATTCAGCGCAGCGGTATCGTTGCCAACATAGAATAAGGCCCCGGCCAGCAGTGCCGCCAATTCACGCAACGGCCAGCCCAACGCCAGCTTGACCTGGCCGCCTCGGGCGCCAAGCCCGGCCGTAATCGCGTCGGCCAGGCCCCGTTCCGCCGTGCCGCCGACCAACGCGATCTCCGGCCAGCCCGCATCGAGCAGCGCCGCCGCCAGCGCCGTGAAGTTGGCCGCTCCCCAGTTCTTCCAATCATCCGAAGCGGCGATGCCGAGCGCCACCGGCGCGCCCCTTGCCCCGAGCCGCTGCGCCGCAGCCAGCCGATCCGCCGGGCCGACATGCACCACGGGATCCGGACGATCCAGCGCGATGCGTGCCGCCTGCATCCAGGCCGTCGCCTGGTCATAAGGATGCGCCTTCCAAAGCGGCCGCGGCAGGAACGGACCCCGCAGCACCCGGCGCTGTATCCCGATTCCGTAGCCGTGCCGGTGCCGGACGCCCATCGCCAGCACGGCCAAGGTCAGGTTCCGGCTGCGGGTCATGAGCACCGCGCCGTCGCAGCCCAGCGCGCGAAGGTCGCGGACCAGCCGCGCCATGCCGACATTTCCCTCGTGCCGGCCACCCGGGCTCCACTGGCCGCGCTCGATATAGAAGATGCCGTGCACCCCGTCCTCCTGCCCGACGAACTGGTCCGCCATCGACCGCGGCCGGGTGACCAGCGTCACTTGGCCCCCGACATGCCGCGCCAGTGCACGGATATGCGGCAGGTGCCAGATCATGTCGCCGATCCCGACGCGCGGCTGCACCAGCGCCAGATGCCGCATCGGCGGGATCGACACCGCTGCTCCCCCACCCGATCGGGCTAACCGGCCTTCGTGATCGCCCACTTGACCTGTTGCGCGCCGTCGGTCTGCCCGGTCAGCACGACCTGCTGCGACGGGCGCGGGTCGAGGCCGCCGAGATAGACGCTCTCCTCCAAGGAGACCTGCGCCCCCTCGGCCCGCAGGCACCAACTGCCGCCGCCGGGCAGCCGGAGCATCACGGTCTCATGATCCGGCTGCAGCGCGGCGGCCACGGCGGGATGCAAATGGAAGCGCACGGCATAGGGCTGCGGGGTCGCCGCCTCGACCGCGTCCTCGCCACGGATATCCTCGCCGCTCTCGGCCATATACAGGCGGCGGCGGTGCACTGCGCCGAATGCGGCCTGATATCCGTCGTGACTCGCCTCCAGCCAATGCGCGCCGTTCGCCTCCTGCCGCTGCACGTCCACGACGCCGGGATGACGGCCGATGCCGCCGGGGCGCAGTTCGGACGAGTTGGTGTCGGCGATCACCAAGGTGGAATGCGCCGCAGTCGCGCGGGTGGCGTCCTGCCAGGCAGCACCCGCAGCGGGCGCCGCGCCGCAGTTCACGATCAGGCGGTCGCGGCCGACCGACACCTCGATCGAGAGCGTGCCGGCATGCGCCATGCGGTCGATGCCCGGCGGCGGCGGCGCGGCGCAATCGATCAGCAATACGCTGGGCCCGGCCTGCAGCCGGTGGAAACCGCCCTCGGTCAGCCCCGCCGCCGCCCGCCCGCCACGGCCGGTCTGCGCCAGCACGAGCTCGATGAGCGGCCCAAACTCCTCCTTCGCGCCGTTGAACAGCGCGAGGCCGCCATCCCCGTGCCGCAGCGCGCGGAGTGCCGGCGCCATGCGCTCGATGGCCGAGGACAGCGACGCCGGCTGCTGCGCCTGGGCACCCTGCAGCAGGGCGCGTATCTCCGTCAGGTCCTGCAGCGCCGCCAGCTGCGCGGCCGGGCTCCGCTCGACATGGCAGCCGTCCGGCAGCACCTGGCGCGCGATCTCCTGCGGCAGGAAGCGCAGTGCACGGGTCAGGAACGTCGCGTGGTCCGGCAAGGCGACCGCGGCGGCGATCAGCCCCTTCAGCGCCGTGAAGGCGCGGGCGTCGAGCTCCTCGGCCGGCAGGCCCGCGGACAGCCTGCGGGCATCGGCCACGAGCCGGCCCATCAGCCGATGGCGGAATGGGTCGTCGGCGCTGGCGGCGAAAAAGTCGTAGTGGCCCAGCCAGGCGGCGATCCGGGCACCCGCGACGTCCGGGCGGTGCGCCAGCCGTTCGAGCGACGGGGTGGCGATCCAGTCCGCGACCAGGGTGCGGGCGCGGGTACGGGCGGCGTCCGTGCCCAAGGCGCGCAGATCGCGCAGCCAGGTGAAGCCGTGCGCCACGGCGCGCAGCGATTCGTGGCCGCTCGTATCGGCCCACTCCCCGGGCGCCAACCGGCGCACGATGCCGCCCAGGACCATCTCGTCCTGCAGCAGCCGCACGCCGCGGGCGGGGTCGCCGGGCCATGGGTCGCGAACCGGCAGCGCCGGCGCATCCGGCACGCGGCCCATGCGCAGCACGGGCATTCCGGCCATGGCGCGGCGGGCGTCACGTGCCCAGCGGCGTGGATTGATCATCCCGGCCCCCGCATCCGGTCCATGGCCGCGCGCAGAACAGCGGCGGCGGGCAGGCTAGTCGCGATGACGACCCTACGGGGCGGCCAGGCAGGATCGGGATGCGGCATGGGGGAGTTCTAAAGCCGCGCACGGCGGACGCAAGCCATTAGACCCGGACAAAACGCGCCGCAAAGAAGCCATCCATGCCGCCGCGGTCGGCCCACAGGCCGGGGTGGGTGCGCAGCGCGCCCTGATTGGTCAGCGCCGCGGCGACGCCGTCCAGTTCCGCCGGGGTGAACGGATCGGGCCGCAAGCCCGGCAGCGCGCCGACACGGCCCGGCCCCTCCTCCGGCTGCAGCGAGCACACCGCATAGATCAGGCGGCCGCCGGGGCGGAGCATCGCCGCCGCCGCCGCAAGCAGCCGGTCCTGCCCGGCCACCATGTCGATCAAATCGCGCGGGCGCTTCAGCCGGGCGACGTCCGGATGGCGGCGGATCGTGCCGGTGGCGCTGCAGGGCGCATCGAGCAGCACGGCGTCGAACAGGGCTGGTGAGGTCCAGCTCGCCGCGTCGGCCTGCACGACGTCAACATCGAGCTGCAGCCGCGCCAGGTTCTCATGCAGGCGGCGCAGGCGGGAGGCGTCGCGCTCGACCGCCGTGACGCGCGCGCCGGTCGCGGCCAACTGCGCGGTCTTGCCTCCCGGTGCGGCGCACAGGTCGGCCACGCGTTCGCCGGGGCGCGCATGCAGCAGCTTCGCCGGAAGTGCTGCGGCGGCGTCCTGCACCCAGAATGCGCCGGCCTCGAAGCCTGGGATGTCCTGCACCCGCGTGCCCGCCGGCAGCCGCACGGAGCCGGTCGGCAACACGACACCCCCCGGCGGCGGCGCAGCGCCGGGGCGGAGCGAGAGGTCGAGCGGCGCCTCGTGCTCGTGCGCCTCGGCGATGGCGCGGGCCTCGGCGCCCCAGCTCGCCCACAGCCACGGCGGCGTGTCGAGCCGTGGTCCGTCCAGCCCGTCGAGCGCCGCCGGGCCCGCATCCGACACGCGACGCAACACCGCGTTCACCAGGCCGGCGAAGGGGGTGAGCCGCCGGGCCCGGGCCAGCGCCACCGCCGTCGCGACCGCGGCATGCGGCGGCGTGTCCAGCAGCAGCAGCCCGGCCGCGCCGAGGCGCAGCACATGCTTCACGCCCTCCGGCGGCGCCCGCGCCAGGAACGGCTCCAGAATGGCGTCGAGTGAGCCGAGCCGGCGCAGCACCGCCGCCGCGAGCCGGTGCGCCGCCGCCCGGTCGCGCGTTTCGGCGTGCGGGGCAGCCTCCAACGCCTCTTCGAGCGGACGGCGGCGGTCGAGCACCGCGGCCAGCAGGTCGAAGGCGATCTCACGCGTGGGATCCTGCATCGAGGCGGAGGGCTTGGCGATCATGGCGCGGTTCATGGCGCAGATCACATGACGCGGCTAGCCCGGCGCGGCCGGGAGACGAGGGCCGCGGCTCTGTCATGGCAGGTCGAGGCTGCAAGAGCATGGACACGACCCCAAATCCGGTGCAGCACATCCGCGCCGATTCAGGAACCTTCATGTCCAACTTGCTTGCCGAAACCGTCACCGGCGTCCGCCACTGGACCGACACGCTGTTCAGCTTCACCACGACGCGCGACCCGGCGTTCCGCTTCCTGTCTGGCCAGTTCACCATGATCGGGCTCGAGGTGGACGGCAAGCCGCTGCTGCGCGCCTACAGCATGGCGAGCGCGAACTACGAGGAGCAGCTCGAGTTCTTCAGCATCAAGGTCCCGGACGGCCCGTTGACGTCGCGCCTGCAGCATCTGCAGCCGGGCGATCCGCTGCTGGTCGGGCGCAAGGCGGTCGGGACGCTCGTGCAGGACAGCCTGACGCCGGGCCGCACGCTGTATCTGCTCGGGACCGGAACCGGCCTGGCGCCGTTCGCCAGCATCATCCGCGACCCCGACGTGTATGACCGGTTCGAGCGCATCGTGCTGGTGCACGGCTGCCGCGAGATCGCCGAGCTGGCCTACGGCGAGCAGATCGCCTCGCGCTTGCCGGACGACGAGCTGCTGGGCGACGTGGTGCGGGGCAAGCTGCTGTATTATCCGACCGTGACGCGGGAGCCGTTCCGCAACCATGGCCGGATCACGACCTTGCTCGAGAGCAGCAAGCTGACGGCTGATCTGGGCCTGGCGCCGATCGACCCGGCGGGCGACCGCATGATGCTGTGCGGCAGCCCGGCTTTCCTGGGCGACATGGTGGCGTTGCTGGACAATGCCGGCTTCCGTGAGGGCAGCCATAGCGCGCCGGGCGAGTATGTCATCGAGAAGGCGTTCGTAGAGAAATAGCGAGCGGTCCGCCGGGCCAGTGCCGCGCCCCCTATGCTGATGGCGAGAGACACGACATGACGATCGACCTTCGCGATCTGGCGTTGCCCGCAACGGTTGTGCGCGATGCATTGGGCTTGTCGCCCCATCCCGAGGGCGGGCACTACCGCGAACTGTGGCGCGACCGCCCGCAGTCCGGCCAACGCGGCGCTGGCACGAGCATCCTGTTCATGCTGGCCGCGGGCGAGCGGTCGCATTGGCATCGCGTCGATGCGGCGGAGGTGTGGCTGTGGCATGCCGGTGCGCCCCTGCTGCTTGGCATCGGCGCGGCAGAAGTCGGGGCGCCAGGAGTGGAGATGCGACAGATACGGCTGGGTCCTGGCCTCCACGGCGGGGAGACGCTGCAGAGCGTCGTGCCGGCGCATGTATGGCAGGATGCCCGGAGCCTGGGCGCCTGGACGGTCGTGAGCTGCGTCGTCGCGCCGGCATTCGATTTCGCCGGGTTCGAAATGGCGCCACAGGGCTGGTCGCCGCAGGAGTAGTCGGCGCAGTCAGGCATCGCGGCTGCATGTGCGCTACTGACCATACGGTGGATCGGCACAACATTTATTGACGCAACAAGCACCGCGCGGGGCCAATGCCTCTGATAAGTTACATCATGGGCGAAAAGATCCTTGGCTTGGCTGCACCGAGCTTTATGCCGTCTAGGATGGCCCTAGGCGGCTGGCCTATAAACAGCCGGCAAGGAAGGTTGATACTGCTTCCGGTCCTGGTGCTGTTCGTGGCTTTTGCCATCGTGGTTTTTGCTGCCAGGCACCACAACGGCCAGATGACGGCCGGAGACTTTACCGTCCTATGGTCCTATGGCCGCATGATGCTCGCTCAACCAGCCGCCGTGTTGTACGACGTCGGGCGGCTACATGCTTTTCAGGTTGGGTTGGGCATGGATCCGTTGCGGGAATTCCCGTTCCCCTACCCACCGACCTTCCTGCTTCTGATATGGCCGCTTGGCCTGCTGCCGCCAGATCAGGCCTACTACGGCTGGGTCGGGTTGACCTCTGCCGCATTCGTCTGGTCCGTTGCCGGTCCCCGCCTCAATACGCTGGCCGTGGTTGCAATCCTCGCTGCGCCAGCATCCGCGATGAGCATGATTGCCGGCCAGAGCGGCCTGCTGTCTGGAGCGCTGCTGATCGGCGGACTGCGGATCATCGGAACGCGGCCCTGGCTCGGTGGCCTGCTGCTGGGATTGCTGACCTACAAGCCGCAGCTTGGGCTGTTGGTGCCTGTGGCGCTGCTGGCAGCCGGCGACTGGCGGGGCATCGGCACCGCAGCGTGTGCTACGCTCCTGCTAGCAGCATTGACGATGGCCTTGTTCGGCGGATCGATCTGGCCGGACTGGCTAGCGTCCCTGTCGGGCTATTCGGCATGGTTCGCGGCCAAAACGGAGTTGTTGCCGTTGAAGCCTACGGTGCTGGCCAACCTCGCTTTGCTCGGCGTGCCGGAGGCTACAGCGCAGATGCTGCAGCTGTTCGCCGGCGGTGCCATGGCGGTGCTGGTGTGGTTCGCCTTCCGCGCGGGTGTATCGCCGGCGGCCATCGGGGTGCTGGCGGCTGCGACCGTCCTGGCCAACCCGCACGCTTTTTGGTACGACTTGCCACTGCTCACTGCATCGGTGCTGTTTCTCGGGGCCGCGCGGCTGCGGGTTGGGCAGGCGCTACGGTGGTGGGAAACCCTGCTCATGATGCTGACGCTTTGCCTGCCAGCAGCGATGCTATCGTCGGAACTGCCGATCAGCCTGCCCGTGCTTCTCGCCTTCGTTGCGTGGGCGGCATGGCAGGTGCGACTGGGAATGGTGAAACCAGAACGGCCCCTGCTCTCATACGTGATCCCAGGCTAGGCAGGTATGGCTTACGCTTACTGGCCTAAACTCCCCGGAACACCGGCTTGCGCTTCGCCATGAACGCCGTCCGTCCCTCGGTGTAGTCGGCGCTGTCGAAACAGGCCGCGACCACCCGGTCCACCGCCGCCATGTCGCGCTCGCCCGGGTCGCGCAGCGCGTGCTCCAAAATCAGCTTCATGCCGGACACCGAGAGCGGCGCGTTGCCCGCGATGCTGCGTGCCATCGCCGCCACCGTCGGCTCCAGCTCCGCCGCCGGCACCACCTGGTTCACCAGGCCGATCCGCGCCGCCTCCTGCGCGTCGATCCGCTCCCCGGTGAACAGCAGCGTGCGGGCATGCGCCTGCCCGACCAGCGATACCAGCTGCCGCACCATGTCGAAGCCATAGGCGATGCCGAGCTTGGCCGCCGGAATGCCGAACGCGCTGCCCTCGGCCGCGATGCGTATGTCCGCCTGCATGGCGATGCCCAGCCCGCCGCCCAGGCAGAACCCCTGGATGCGCGCGATCACCGGCTTGCCGAACGACGCCAGCTTGTCCCGCCCGGCGCTCGTCAGCCTGTCGTAGTCACGCTGCGCTTCCGCGTTGCTGCGGCTTTTCTCGAACTGGCTGATGTCGGCGCCGGAGACGAACGCCTTGTCCCCCGCACCCGTCAACACCACACCGCGGATCGCAGGATCCCGCTCCCAAGCATCCAGGATCATGGCCAGCCCGTCCCACATCTGGACCGACATGGCATTGCGCTTCTCGGGCTGGTTGAAGGTGATCAGCCCTACCCCGTCCTGCGTTTCGGCCAGCATCTTGCCGCCCGCGTAGGCCGTATTGCTAGTAGCCTGATTCATCGCCGCATCCACCCGTGACGCCGCAACCCTAGGTCGCGCTATTCCGGTTGACAATCTGGCCGCGGGATCAGCACGTTGCGCCAAGAGGCAG